>NZ_CAWPDB010000077.1:0-53909 GCF_963886625.1 Vibrio sp. V23_P3S9T160 | reverse complement strand
GGAATGTTATTGAACTCTTTTTTATTCGCGGGAGATTTGAGTGTCACGGGGGCATATTTGATGTCTAGGTGAACCGTGCGAGCTTTACGGCCGCCTTTTTGCGGTATGTCGAGCACTCTTTCTCCTGCTGATTGCAGCTTGGAAGCGTAGTCATAAAGACGATTATCATGCTCTTTTATACAGCGACTTTGCATTGAGCGAACGAGGAATCGCTGTTGTTGCTCTTGCTTGTAAGTGAGGTATTCAAATAGGTCGGCTTCTCTATCGCACACAGAAATAACATCTGAGATTTTCTCGCCAAGTCGCTCTGCGACATGGCGAGAAGCTTGCTCCCATTTATAGCTTTCTTTCTCTTTGTATGGTCGAGTGGCGTACTGGTGTCCTTGTCCACGCTTTTCAATATCTCGAGTCCAGCGTTGTTGTTCAATTAAGCCAACAACCACTTGAGTTTCGGGAGCAAAAAGTAAGGTCGAGTGTATGAACATAGCTCGATTTCGATTGCCTTGATTGGAGTGCCCAAGTTCATCTTGTATGCTGCGATGGGAGTAACTTAGAGAAGTCGTATCTTCTAATGCAAGAAGTGTTTGTTGCTCTAAAGCCTCTTGCGCTGTGACATGAAAGCCCGCTTCAGCGATATCTTCTGCTTTGATTTGCTCATTACGAATAAAGCGATAAGCCCCTTCCATATCAGCAGGGGAGATGATGAGTTTCGAGACCGGTACGCCAGGTTGCTCGGCCAGAGAGGCTGCTAGGGCAACGAGTCTTTGAGTACGTCTTGGGTCATTGAGGTGAGCTTGACCAAATTGCTTTTGTGCCCAGAGGGTTGGTTCTATATAAGTCATTCTAATCATCCTTGTTATTGCTTAGATGATCAGATCATGAAACATAAAATTAGTTCAAAAAAATCCCCAAGCAGAGGCTTGGGGATTTGTGTATAAGAGACAGGGTTTGCCCTTCCTTTTTGTTAATAGTTCTTACCTGTCATTTTTAGAGTTTTCGTCTTAACAACATTACGGCAACGCTGAGAAACACCAAACTGGGTGCGACGGCACCAAACACTGGTGGGATACCATAAACAAGACTCAGTGGGCCGAAAAACTCACTGGAAATATAAAATGTAAAGCCTGCAATCACGCCTGACAAAATCCTTGCGCCCATAGTAACGCTGCGCAATGGCCCAAAAATAAACGATAGTGCCATTAGCATCATCACAGCAATAGAAAAAGGTTGAGTAATTTTACGCCACAACGCCAGATCGTACCGTGAAGCATCTTGCTCCGACGTTTTTAAATAGCTGACATAATCATACAAGCCACTCAGTGACAACTCTTCAGGCTTGACCGTGACCACTGCTAGTTTGTCTGGAGCTAATGAAGTCGTCCAACGATATTCGGGTAATGTTTGCTTTGTTATCAATACATCATCGCGCATGTCGGTGATTTGAACATTTTTCATTACCCATTGATTGTCTTTATCGTAATCCACCTCTTCGGCAAAAAGGATGTTTTGCAAACTCTTATTGTTATCAAAGCGCCACATATTTAAGCCATAGAGTTTGTTGTCATCAATTTTACCAATAAAGATAAAATCATTCACATCGCGAGCCCACACACCGCTACGCACTGAAACAATACTACCGCCAGAGAGAGAAAAAGCGCGCAGATCTCGCGCCATCTTCTGCGCTTGGGGTGCTCCCCATTGGCCAAGCAAGGTGACAATGATCATTAATGGCACTGCGGTTTTTAATACCGACATACCGATATTAAGCTTAGAAAACCCCGCAGCTTGCATGACAACGAGCTCAGAACTTGATGCCAACATACCTAACCCAATCAACGCACCGAGTAAGGCGGCCATAGGAAAAAACATCTCGATATCACGAGGAATGCTCAACACCACAAACAGTAAAGCTTGCAGTAAATCGTAGCTTCCTTCCCCGACTTTTCTCAATTGCTCAACATATTTGATAATGCCGGACAAACCAACAAAGGTCGCCAGCACTAGCGAGGTTGTCGCAACAATAGTACGGCCAACGTATAAATCTAAAATCTTAAACACGCGTTATGCTGCCTTCTTTAGTCTTAGTTTATCTTTGAAGCGCCGCACTGGCACACTGTCCATGATATTCACTGAAATCGCCGCCAAAAGTAACGCAGCATTGATTGGCCACATACCGATCACCGTAGCAAGTGAGCCATCTTCAATGGCGGACTTGGTTGCGCTGATGGCCATAAAATAGGCCAAATAAATTAAGATTGCAGGTCCCATTTTCGCAAAGCGTCCTTGCCGAGGGTTAACCGCCGACAAAGGGACCACCAGCATGGTGAGTAACGGAATACAAATCACCAGAGAAATTCGCCATTGTAACTCAGCTTTCGCTCTTCGATCCGGGTTGGAAAGCAGATTGGATGTCGGTAACGCCTCCCAATCGCGTCCTTTGGGTTTAACTTCACGCTGCCCAATTAAACCTTCGTATTCGTCAAATTTTGTGATCATATAATCAACGCGTGTTGGCACGCCTTCATAGCGAATCCCGTCATACATGGTGATCATCTGACGGCCATCACTGAGCTCTTTAACATCACCAGAATTAGAGAACATCACACTTGGGAGTATCGAATCCTTTGGTGCAAGCTGCGCAACAAACACATTATGCAGTTTTTTGTTTTCAATATTTTCGATGAAAACTACTGAGGAACCATCTGGTGTGCGTTGAAATTGTCCTTTCTGTAGCAAATCAACACTATTTTCTGCTGCGAGCTGATCCATTAATTGTGCTTCTTTGTCTTGGCTCCAAGGTGCCAACCAGAATGCGTTAAATGCTGCAGCACCTGAAGTGATCAAAGCCAAATAGAGCGCAGCACGGATCAAAAATTTATTGCCGATACCAGTGGCATTCATCACCGTAATTTCGCTTTCTGCGTACAAACGCCCAAAAGTCAGTAAGATGCCGATATACAAACTCAAAGGCAGCATTAATAACCCCATTGCGGGCATATTTAAACTCACAATAGATAAGATCATTCGTGCCGGAATGTCACCATCGGAAGCTTCAGCCAAAACGCGAATAAATCGTTGGCTAAGAAACACGAGAAACAGTACGAAAAAGATCGCAAATTGGCTCTTGAGTGTCTCGCGGATCAAATATCTAACAATAATCACGCTGAAATTACCTATACAAAACTTGTTTTTTTGATTGAATCACTATAATTTCCCGTTGAACCTTTTATTTTTAAAATTTTCACTAACTGTTAGGCGTTCAATTAAAAGTAGATCCAAACTCGGATTCAACCACTAAGAGCGCATTATCTAACATTTAGTTCTATTTGTCTTCAGGATGTAGGAGTACGCATGGAGTTCAGTGTAAAAAGTGGCAGTCCAGAGAAACAACGTAGCGCATGTATCGTTGTTGGAGTGTTCGAACCACGCCGCCTTTCTCCAGTAGCAGAGCAGCTTGATAAAATCAGCGACGGCTATATTAGTTCACTACTTCGCCGTGGTGATCTCGAGGGTAAACCCGGCCAGATGCTACTGCTGCATCAAGTCCCTGGTGTTCTGTCTGAACGCGTTTTACTGGTAGGTTGTGGTAAAGAGCGCGAATTAGGCGAGCGTCAGTACAAAGAAATCATTCAAAAAACCATTAGCACACTGAACGAAACGGGTTCAATGGAAGCCGTATGTTTTCTGACTGAACTACACGTTAAAGGTCGCGATACTTATTGGAAAGTACGCCAAGCGGTTGAAGCAACGAAAGATGGTCTGTACACCTTTGATCAATTCAAGAGCGTGAAACCTGAGACTCGCCGCCCACTGCGCAAACTTGTCTTTAACGTACCGACTCGCCGTGAGCTTAACTTAGGTGAGCGCGCGATTACACACGGCCTTGCGATTGCATCCGGTGTGAAAGCGTCGAAAGATCTCGGCAATATGCCACCCAACATTGCCAACCCAGCTTATCTTGCATCTCAAGCGCGCCGCTTAGCGGACGACTACGAGAGCGTCACCACCAAAATCATTGGTGAAGAAGAGATGGAAAAGTTGGGCATGACCTCTTATCTCGCCGTCGGTCGTGGCTCAAAAAATGAGTCGATGATGTCGGTCATTGAGTACAAAGGCAACCCAGATCCAGATGCAAAACCAATTGTGTTGGTGGGTAAAGGCCTAACGTTTGATTCCGGCGGTATTTCATTAAAACCAGGCGAAGGCATGGATGAAATGAAGTATGACATGTGCGGTGCAGCGTCAGTCTTTGGCGCAATGAAAGCATTGGCTAAATTGAAATTGCCATTAAATGTCGTGGGTATCTTAGCCGGCTGTGAAAACATGCCAGGCAGCAATGCCTATCGCCCTGGTGACATTCTCACGACTATGTCTGGCCAAACAGTTGAAGTACTCAATACCGATGCCGAAGGTCGCTTAGTTCTATGTGATGCACTCACTTACGTTGAGCGTTTTGAACCCGATTGCGTGGTAGATGTGGCGACACTAACTGGCGCTTGTGTGATAGCATTAGGTCACCACATCAGTGGCGTGGTTTCAAACCACAACCCATTGGCGCATGAATTGGTTAATGCTTCAGAACAAGCAAGTGATCGCGCATGGCGTCTACCAATGGCCGACGAGTACCATGAGCAGCTAAAGAGCCCATTTGCTGATATGGCAAACATCGGTGGTCGCCCTGGTGGTACGATTACCGCTGGCTGCTTCTTATCTAAATTTGCTAAGAAATATAACTGGGCGCATTTGGATATTGCAGGCACGGCATGGAAGTCAGGTCCAGCAAAAGGATCAACAGGTCGTCCCGTCTCATTGCTCGTCCAGTTCTTATTGAACCGCAGCGGCCAAGAGTCTGAGGAATAACCTCAAAATGTGAAAAGGGCCGCAAGGCCCTTTTTTGTTGATGAGCGATTAGATAGTAGGTGACAACATGCAGCGAGCCACCTTTTACATTGTGAACGAAGAAAGCCCTCAAGCAACACTGGCAGGCTTTGAGCAATATGTCCTATTTCTGGCTCATCACTTCGCCAAACAAGGGGCAAAAATTTATCTGCATTGTGATGATAAAACTCACGCTGAACAGTTTGCCGAACATTTATGGCAAGTACCTGCTGAACAGTTTGTCGCGCACAATCTGGTGGGTGAAGGCCCGAAATACTCTACTCATATCGAGATTGGCTACCCCAACGTCAAACCCAATTGGAATCGTCAACTGGTAATAAATGTGGCGGATAATCATACAACCTTTGCGAACGCCTTTGCTGAGGTGGTAGACTTCGTCCCCTGCGAAGAAAAAGCAAAGCAACGAGCACGCGAAAGGTATAAAATCTACCGTCAAGCTGGCTACCAATTGCAAACAATCGAGATCCAACATCCATAGGTCAAACCTTATAGTTAAGGCGATCTTTAACAAGATCCTTCACTTATGAAGTTTGACTAAGATTAACCATTCACAGTATCCATTTAAGAGCACTATGGAAAAGACATATAACCCAACAGCAATCGAACAAGCTCTGTATCAGACTTGGGAAGAGAACGGCTACTTTAAGCCTCACGGTGATACATCAAAAGAAGCGTACAGCATCATGATCCCACCGCCGAACGTCACTGGTAGCCTTCATATGGGTCACGCATTCCAAGACACCATTATGGATACTTTGATCCGCTGCGAACGCATGAAAGGCAAAAATACCTTATGGCAAGTGGGTACAGACCACGCCGGTATTGCTACCCAAATGGTGGTTGAACGTAAAATTGCCGCAGAAGAAGGCAAAACCAAACACGATTACGGCCGTGATGCCTTCATCGACAAAATTTGGGAATGGAAAGGCGAATCAGGTGGCACCATCACTAAACAGCTTCGCCGCCTTGGCGCATCGGTAGACTGGGATCGTGAACGCTTCACTATGGATGCGGGCCTATCCAATGCCGTTCAAGAAGTGTTTGTTCGCCTTTACCAAGAAGATTTACTCTACCGTGGTAAACGTCTTGTGAACTGGGATCCAAAACTGCACACTGCAATTTCTGATCTAGAAGTAGAAAACAAAGACGTCAAAGGTCACATGTGGCACTTCCGTTACCCACTGGCTGACGGCGTAAAAACAGCAGACGGTAAAGACTACATTGTTGTTGCGACCACTCGTCCTGAAACCATGCTGGGTGACACAGGTGTAGCGGTTAACCCTGAAGATCCACGCTACCAAGCTCTGATCGGCAAAGAGATCATGTTGCCAATCGTCAATCGCCGCATTTCTATCGTGGGCGATGAGCACGCCGACATGGAAAAAGGCACAGGCTGTGTGAAGATCACCCCTGCTCACGACTTCAATGACTATGAAGTCGGTAAGCGCCACCAACTGCCGATGATCAACATTTTCACCTTTGATGCCAACATTCGTGACGCCGCCGAAGTGTTCAACACCAATGGTGAACCAAGTGACGCTTACAGCAGCGATCTACCTGCTAAATACCAAGGCATGGAGCGCTTTGCGGCACGTAAAGCCATCGTAGCTGAATTTGAAGCTCTCGGCCTGCTTGAAGAAATCAAAGATCACGACCTCACCATTCCTTACGGTGACCGTGGTGGTGTGGTTATCGAACCGATGCTGACCGACCAATGGTACGTACGCACAGCGCCACTAGCGGAAGTCGCAACCAAAGCCGTTGAAGATGGCGAGATTCAATTTGTGCCTAAGCAGTACGAAAACATGTACTTCTCATGGATGCGTGACGTGCAAGATTGGTGTATCTCACGCCAACTTTGGTGGGGTCATCGTATTCCTGCTTGGTATGACAACGACGGCAACGTTTATGTCGGCCGTAGCGAAGAAGAAGTGCGCGAACAAAACAACCTAGCCCCAGTGGTGGTACTGCGCCAAGATGATGATGTATTGGACACTTGGTTCTCATCTGCTCTTTGGACTTTTGGTACACAAGGCTGGCCAGAAAATACTGAGGCACTAAAAACATTCCACCCGTCTGACGTTCTTGTTACTGGTTTTGACATCATCTTCTTCTGGGTTGCACGCATGATCATGATGACCATGCACTTCTGTAAAGATGAGAATGGCAAACCACAAGTGCCATTTAAAACTGTTTATGTCACAGGCCTTATCCGTGATGAAAACGGCGACAAAATGTCAAAATCTAAAGGCAACGTGCTTGATCCTATCGACATGATCGATGGTATTGATCTTGAATCTCTGGTTGAAAAACGTTGTGGCAACATGATGCAGCCACAGCTTGCAGCCAAGATCGAGAAAAATACACGTAAAACCTTTGAAAATGGTATCGAACCTTATGGAACCGACGCACTGCGTTTCACGCTAGCAGCGATGGCTTCAACCGGTCGTGATATCAACTGGGACATGAAACGCCTAGAAGGTTACCGCAACTTCTGTAACAAACTCTGGAACGCGAGCCGTTACGTGTTGATGAATACCGAAGATCTCGATTGTGGCTTTAACGCAGGTAGCGAGCTTGAGTATTCGTTAGCCGATAAATGGATCGAGTCTCAATTTGAATTGACGGCTAAAGAGTTCAACAACCATATCAACAACTTCCGTTTAGATATGGCGGCAAATACCCTTTACGAATTCATCTGGAACCAATTCTGCGACTGGTACTTAGAGCTGACTAAACCCGTATTGTGGAAAGGCAGTGAAGCGCAGCAACGTGCAACGCGCCGTACATTAATTACGGTATTAGAGAAAACATTACGCCTCGCGCACCCAGTGATCCCGTATATCACTGAAACTATTTGGCAAAGCATTAAGCCATTAGTGGACGGCGTTGAAGGTGACACCATCATGCTGCAAGCGCTGCCTCAGTACGATGAAACGAACTTCAACCAAGCAGCGCTGGATGATATCGAATGGGTGAAAGCCTTTATTACTAGCATTCGCAACCTGCGTGCCGAGTACGATATCAACCCAGGCAAACCTCTTAACGTGATGCTAAAAGCCGCCAACAAGCAAGAAGTGGCACGTTTAGAAGCGAACAAAGCGGTACTGTTGTCACTGGCTAAACTGGAGGCTCTACGCGTTCTTGAAGAGGGTGAAGAGACTCCTGCTTGTGCAACGGCGCTGGTTGGTCAATCTGAGCTGATGATCCCAATGGCTGGCTTGATTGATAAAGATGCGGAGCTAGAGCGCTTAGCAAAAGAGATTGCTAAAACTCAAGGCGAAATCAAACGCATTGAAGGCAAACTCAATAACCAAGGGTTCGTCGCTAAAGCACCCGAAGCCGTTGTCGCTATCGAGCGTCAAAAGCTGAATGGCTATCAAGATACCTTGGTTAAACTGGAAGAACAGAAAGCGACCATAGCCGCGCTATAATCGCGATTGCGTTACCATTAAAAAGGTCGGTGTGAAAATACCGACCTTTTTTATTTATTCACGCCATCAGCAGACGCGATTTTTGTGCTCTCCACGCTCAAACGCGGCAATGTTATCCATCAAAATCGTTGCCAATTGTGAAATAGCTGAGTCACTACCCCATGCCACGTGTGGTGTGAGCAACAAATTTGGCAAATCCATATTGGCTAGTAAGGGATTTGTTTTGTCCGCTGGTTCTCGACTGAATACATCCACTCCAGCGCCAGCAATTTGCCCAGATTTCAATGCTGTCACAAGTGCTTGCTCATCAACCAAACCACCACGGCCTGCGTTAATCAACAATGCATTAGGCTTCATTATCTTTAATTCGTTCTCACCTATCAGGTTTCGGGTTTGCTCGCTCAATGGGCAATGTAAACTCACAACATCCGCCTCAGCTAACATTTGTTCAAAGGGCATAAAACCTTGTCGGCATAACTTGGCCCCCTTTCGTTCAGAAAATATCACCTGCATGCCTATCGCTCGTGCCAACGTTGCGGTTGCCTGTCCGAGCGCACCACTCCCCACAATACCAAGCGTTGAACCTGCAACATCCCCTATCGGATGGGTAAAAAAACAAAATTGTTGATTGCGCTGCCACTCGCCATTGGCAATATCTTGATGATAAGCAAACAGGTGACGCCTTAAGGCATAAATCATCCCAACGACATGTTCCGGAACAGAACGAGTGGCATAGCCTTGAACATTCACCAGTGCGATGCCTGCTTCACGACAGTAATCGACATCGATATTATTGACGCCTGTGGCCGACACAGCAATCAAGCGCAATTTCGGACATTGTGAGAGTAGCGCCCTATCCAGCACCACTTTATTGGTGATTACGATATCGGCTTGAGATAGGCGATCGAGCGCTTGTTCGGCAGAAGTAAAGTCAAACTCAAGCCAATGATGAGCAAAAGGTAAGCTTGGCAATCGAATATAAGCAGGGATTGTGGCCCTATCGAGAAAGACAACCGTGGGTAGTGACATATCAGCTCCTTGTCGCCACCCACATCACACTAAGGTCGGGGCAACGTTTTGTAATCTGGTAATTTTCGCTCAGGATCAAAGTGTTGCAAAATTTGCTCTTGTGCTTCGGGATAAAAATCACAGCCGACAAAAATATTGCGCAGCCAATGACTCTTTGGGTGATAAAAACTGAGCTCTGCGGCATGCAGCGCTAAGCGATCGGAAAAATCTTGCGCTTCTTGCGGGGCATAAAACTCATCACCCACAATCGGATACCCCAAAGCTTGCATGTGCACACGTAATTGATGCGAACGGCCAGTCACAGGAAAAAGACGTACAATTGTCGTTTTTTCTTCTCTTTTCGCTACTTGATATAAAGTTTTTGATGGTTTCCCATCTTCAAAGCAGACTTTCTGTTTAGGCCGATTTGGCCAATCGCAAATCAGGGGTAACTCAACCACCCCCTCGTCAAGCTCCATTACGCCCCACACGCGAGCGTAATAAATTTTATGCGTTAAACGGTATTGAAACTGCTTTTTCAATGCCCCTTCCGCGTATTTATTTTTTGCCAGCACCATCAAGCCAGAAGTCGACATATCCAAACGATGCACAACTTGGATCTCTGGATATTGCTCAGCCAAACGACTCCACATACTGTCGTGATGCTCAGGCAAGCGTCCTGGAACCGACAGCAGACCTGAAGGTTTATTCACCGCGAGAATCTGATCATCTTCATAGACAATATCAATCCAAGGATCTGTGGGCGGCGTGTATTCAAGCATAGCCATCGAAGGTTTCTCCTAAAAAAATCGGCGCATTATAACAACCTCTCCGCCAAGCCAATAGAGAAGAGTCATCTTAGTTTCGTTAAATCACGAAATCGTCAGTAAGTTAGCCTTGCTTAGAAATATCACTTGAAATGTAACTTAAAATTGACAGATTAACTGGGTGTGATATTGATTGATGAGCTTGACATTAAAGTCAGCTTCAAAAGCAAGAATTATAAATAACACAACATCAAGTCTAAGGAACAAGAATGGAACACAGCGTCCCTTATCAATCGGCCAAACGTTTAACCCTGCCACAACTGCTTCGTTCACTCGGGCCGGGCATTATGATGGCAGCAGCAGCCGTCGGCGGCTCTCATCTCGTCGCGTCAACTCAAGCAGGTGCAATTTATGGCTGGCAACTCGCAGGCCTCATTTTGCTGGTCAACTTATTAAAATACCCCTTTTTTAAGGCTGGCATTCAATACACCATGGGGACAGGCAAAAGTTTAGTACAAGGCTATGCTCATCTCGGGCGTGCTTACTTATGGGTTTTTGCCATCTTAAGCGTGGTATCGGCCATTATAAACACCGCCGCGTTACTGCTGTTTAGCGCCAGCTTACTGGCCTATTTTGTCCCTTTTGAGCTGGGCAATATTGTTCTTTCCGTGATTGTGCTGACCACTTGTTTGCTGATCCTTTTTGCAGGCCACTTTCGCGCGCTCGACTCACTTTCTAAAATGATTATGGCAGTACTGACAATCGCCACCTTACTCGCCGTGGTGATTGCCGTCGCAACCCCAGCACAGATAGTGGTAGAAACCATTTCACCTTCACCTTGGACACTCGCCGCGATCGGTTTTTTGGTGGTGACAATGGGCTGGATGCCCGCACCCATTGAGATTTCGAGCATCACTTCGGTGTGGCTCAAGCGTCAATGCCAAGAGCAGCAAGTGACGCCGCAATCCGCACTATTTGATTTCAATGTGGGCTATATCGGTACTGCAATCTTGGCGATTGTATTTTTGGCGCTAGGTGCCTTAGTACTACACGGAACAGGCGTTGAGCTCTCGAAATCTGGCGTCGGCTTTTCGCATCAATTGGTCGGATTGTACGCTTCAACCATAGGTGAGTGGTCACGTTATTTAATTGCAGTGATCGCCTTTTTCTGTATTTTTGGCAGTACCATCACCGTCATTGATGGCTATTCACGAGTGATTGCAGAATCACAACGTCTTTTGCAAAACAAAGAGAGCCAAAGCCCACGTTGCTACCAAGCTTGGGTTATCGTGGTATCGGCTTTAGCGCTGGCCATCATTGCCTTTTGGGCTTCAGCACTGATGCCAATGCTGAATTTTGCGATGATCATGGCATTTATGACCACGCCAATTTTTGCGCTGCTCAACTATATTCTGGTGACTAAAACACCTTTACCGGCTGAACTCGCAGTAGGAAAAAAACTCAAAGCGCTGTCTATCGTAGGGCTTGTTTATCTGTTTGGCTTTTTAGCGCTGTTTATTTGGTGGAAGTGGCTTATGTAACAGCAGATAAAACAAAGGCCTTATGAAAAAGGCCTTTGTTGTTTTTAATGTCCGCCACAAGGGCCAAGTAAAGGGATCAGTTATGCGTCACAACGATTAAACGCAACGAATCCAGTTGGAATTGCGCTTTACCGATGTAACCGCTTAACTCGTTGATCTGCTCTTCAATCGCGCTGATCTCTTCATCACGAATGTTCGGGTTGACTGCTTTAAGCGCCAATAAGCGCTCCAGTTCACCGTTTAAGCTCGACTGCATCTCTTTTTGCGCTTGTTCACGAATCGCTTCAACACGGCTCACAACTTGGCTTTCACTGGCAGCAATTAAGCTATGCACATCATTTTGTACCGACGTAACGAGCTTGCTGGCCAAATGACGATTCACTGGGCTTAATTGGCGGTTGAAGCTTTCAAACTCAACTTGAGCAGAGAGATCATTACCACGCGCATCCATCATCAAACGGATCGGTGTTTGAGGAAGGAAGCGGCTGATACCACTGCGTTTTGGCGCTTGTGCATCCACCACATAGATCAACTCAAGCAGCAAAGTCCCAACAGGCAGAGCTTTATTTTTCAGCAGAGAAACCGCCGATGTTCCCACGCCTTCGCTCATCAGTAGGTCGATCCCGCCTTGAATCATCGGGTGTTCCCAACTGATGAAATTCATATCTTCACGCGATAATGCCGTATCACGATCAAAAGTGATGGTCGCTCCTTCATACGGCAAACCGGGGTAGCTTGGCACCATCATGTGCTCTGATGGTGTGACCACCAGCGCGTTTTCACCCCGATCATCTTGGTTTAAACCGATCGCATCAAATAAGCTCAAAGCGAAAGTAACCAAGTTAGTATCGCCATCCGTTGATGCTATACTTTCGACGATTTTCAATGCTTTTTCGCCACCGTTTGAATGCATTTCAAGCAATCGGTCACGCCCTTGTTCAAGCTGAGCCTTCAACGTTTTGTTGAGCGTTGCCGACTGTTCAATGATCTCATCCAACGTATCGATATTTCCCGAAGCCAGCATGTCAATCAGATCATCGGCATATTTATCATACACAGCGCGGCCTGTTGGGCAGGTTTCAGCAAATGCATTCAAGCCTTCATCAAACCAACGCGCCAAAATCGCTTGCGATGTGCCTTTAAGGTACGGCACATGGATATCGATATCACGGTGTTGACCAATACGATCCAAACGGCCAATGCGTTGCTCTAAAAGATCTGGGTTAAACGGCAGATCAAACATCACCAACTGGTTAGCAAATTGGAAGTTACGCCCTTCAGAGCCGATTTCACTACAGATCAATACTTGCGCGCCACCCTCTTCTTGTGCGAAATAAGCGGCGGCTTTATCACGTTCTAAAATCGACATACCTTCATGAAAAACGGTAGCGCGAATGCCTTCACGCTCACGCAGTGCTTGCTCCAGTTGTAACGCGGTGCTAGCGCGAGAAGCGATCACTAAAATCTTTTCGCTACGTTTCTCTTTCACTTTTTCAAGTAGCCAATTCACGCGAGAGTCAAACTGCCACCAGCTTGCATCGTCGCCTTCAAACTCTTGGAAAATCTCTTCGGGGTAGAGCATTTTCATCGCGCGAGCCTGAGCACTGAGCTTACCGCCGATCATGCCAGCCACTCGCATCGAGGTCGTGTATTGCGCGGGGATTTCCATCGGCATCAAGTGCACATTACGCACAGGGAATCCTTTAATCGCAGCGCGGGTGTTTCTAAACAGCACGCGGCCTGTGCCATGGCGATCCATCAGATTATCAATCAGCTCTTGGCGAGCAGAGGCTTTGCTCTCTTCATCGGCATCGCTTTCAATAATGCGAAACAGCGGCTCAACATCTTGCTCTGAAAGTAGCTCAGTGATTTGGTTTTTGGCTTCGTTTTGTAACTTCTCACCCGAAAACAGGGCACTGACGGAATCGGCTACGGGCGCATATTGCTCTTCTTCTTCAACGAATGCCTCGTAATCGTAAAAACGATCGGGATCGAGCAAACGCAAACGCGCAAAGTGGCTTTCACGGCCCAATTGCTCCGGCGTTGCCGTTAGCAGCAGTACCGCTGGGGTGTTTTGCGCTAGCCCTTCGACCACTTGATATTCGCGGCTTGGTTTATCTTGGCTCCATTCTAGATGGTGCGCTTCATCCACCACCAATAGATCCCACTCCGCCTCAAGTGCTTGTTCAAAACGTTGACGACTTTTACGCAGAAAATCGAGCGAACAAAGCACATATTGCTGAGTATCAAAAGGGTTGTGTGCTTCAGCGAACGCTTCAACACAGCGCTCCTCATCAAAAATGGAGAAATGAAGATTAAAGCGACGCATCATCTCCACCAACCATTGGTGCTGCAAGGTTTCCGGCACCACAATCAAAATACGTTCCGCGCGACCAGAAAGCACTTGTTGATGAATGATCATCCCCGCTTCAATGGTTTTACCTAACCCCACTTCATCGGCTAATAACACGCGGGGCGCATGGCGACGGCCAACCTCATGTGCGATATAAAGCTGATGAGGAATCAGGCCCGCGCGCATGCCACATAAACCACGCATTGGGCTTTTGTGTTGTTGATATTGGTTAGTCAGGGCGCGATAACGCAACACAAAATTATCCATGCGATCAATTTGACCTGCGAACAATTTATCTTGCGGTTTGTTGAAACGGATTTGGTGGCTTAAGAAAATTTCACGTAGCGCCACGCCGCTTTCATCGTTGTCTTCGCGCGTACCGAGATAAGTGAGTAGTCCTTGTTCTTCAACAACTTGCTCAACGCGTAGCGACCAGCCTTCTTGGCTTTCAACCACATCGCCGCTATTGAACGTCACTCGTGTTACCGGGGCGTCACTGCGTGCATAAACGCGGTTTTCTTCTGATGCAGCAAACATCAAGGTCACAGTACGCGCATCAAGCGCTACCACAGTACCTAAACCAAGATCACTTTCTGTATCGCTTATCCAGCGTTGCCCCAAAGCAAAACTCATGAATCGACTACCTTATTTATTTGGAATGGATTGTATCGATCTGCTACCACGTGAAGGCAACTCCTAATTATGATTGTTGTTGGAGTGTGGTGCAGAAAAAGGTCGCTAATCTTACTTGATGGCGTGATACAGGTCACGTGTAAAGCGAAGGATAACCAAGATTTTTTTCTTCAACTTTTGGTTGACATCAAACTGTAAGAAATCGGTGGCATTTGTAGTAAACAAGGTTGCTATACTTGTTGTAACGATGCTTGCTTTGCCAGCCAAAAGGATGACTCTGGCACGAAGCATGCAGACCAAACAGACAATGAGTATCAACACAGGCTTGCAGTAAGTCATCGAGCAATCGAGTCACTACCGGCATCCATTGATCGATAACCTCTACTTGCTAGCACCTTTTGTTAAGCACGCTGCACAGCAGCAAGGAGACGCTTATGGGCGATACCGATCGGAAACTGTTTGTACTTGATACCAACATCCTGCTTCATGAACCTTTAGCCATTTACTCCTTCCAAGAGCATGATGTGGTCATTCCGATGACCGTTCTTGAAGAACTTGACCGGATCAAAGACAGCAAACGCGATGTTGCACGAGATGCGCGGGTCGCGATTCGTGCTTTAGAGCACTTATTCCACGATGCCACCCCAGACGAAATTACCGAAGGTATTCCATTTTCTAAAGAGGCCAGCAAGACGGGAACTATCTCGATCCTTGCCGACTTTGAGTTGCAAGAAACCGTCAAAGCCTTTGCTGACAAAGCCGGCGACAACCGTATCCTCAACGCTGTACTTTACCTGCAAGCGAAACGAGCGCCACGTTCTGTGGTTCTCATCACCAAAGACATCAACATGCGATTGCGCGCTAAAGGTGCAGGCGTGCGCTATGTTGAGGATTACCGCACTGACCAATTGATTGATGATGTGCAGTACCTGACCAAAGGCTTCCAAGTTCGTGAAGGAAATTTTTGGAACAACGTCGATGAAGTTGAGAGTAGAACCGTCGGCGGAAAAGCCTTCCATACGTTAGATAAAGCGCCGTTTGATCCGACCTTTATTAATCAATATGTCATTGATGAAGAGAGCGATTTTTCGGCGCGCGTGCATGAAATCAACGCAGAAAAAATTACGCTGCTTGATATTGGCCGCGAGAGAATGATGCACCGCAAAGCGTGGGACATCACCCCGAAAAATATCTACCAAGCGATGGCACTTGATGCCTTACTTGATCCAAGCATTGATTTGGTGATTTTAACCGGAGCCGCTGGTAGCGGGAAAACGCTGCTCGCGATGGCCGCCGCTCTTGAACAAACCATTGAGAAGAAGATGTTCGATAAGATTATCGTCACCCGTAATACGCCAGATATCGGAGAATCGATCGGCTTCTTACCCGGAACAGAGGAAGAGAAAATGATGCCGTGGCTGGCGGCGGTTACGGATACATTGGAAGCCTTGCACAAAAACGATCACTGCACCGAAGGTTCACTCAAATACATCTGCGATAAAGCCAATATCCAGTTTAAATCGATCAACTTTATGCGTGGGCGCTCAATCCAAAATGCCTTTGTGCTACTCGATGAGTGTCAAAATTTAACCGCTTCCCAAATCAAAACTATCATCACGCGCTGTGGTGAGGGCACTAAAATTGTCTGTTCTGGTAACTTAGCGCAGATTGATTCCCACTACTTAACCCCGGTGACCTCGGGTTTAACCTATATGGTTGAGCGCTTTAAAAACTTTGAAGGCAGCGCCAACATTCACTTAAACGGCGTCGTTCGCAGCCGCTTGGCCGAATTCGCTGAAGAGAATTTATAGTCACATTAGGCGAGATATTATTAATATCTCGCCTTTATTTTAAAATAATTATTCACAAATTTAGCATTTATATGTTTTACTAAGGCCATTCATCATTCACCGTTTAGGACTGGGATATGGCTTTCAATTTACGCAACCGCAACTTTCTCAAACTGCTCGATTTCACGCCGAAAGAGATCCAATTTCTGCTCGATCTCTCTGCTGATCTCAAAAAAGCGAAATACGCCGGATCAGAACAGAAAAGATTAGCGGGTAAAAATATTGCGCTGATTTTTGAGAAAGCCTCAACACGGACGCGATGTGCATTTGAAGTGGCCGCGTTTGATCAAGGCGCTCAAGTCTCTTACATCGGGCCATCAGGGTCGCAAATTGGTCATAAAGAGTCGATGAAAGACACCGCGCGCGTACTCGGAAGAATGTACGATGGCATCCAATATCGCGGTTTTGGACAAGAAATTGTCGAAGAGCTTGGCGCACATGCTGGCGTTCCTGTATGGAACGGGCTCACCAACGAGTTCCACCCAACACAGATTTTAGCTGACTTTTTAACCATGATTGAGCATGGCCGTGGTAAACAGTTGCACCAAGTGTCACTAGCTTATCTAGGCGATGCACGCAATAACATGGGCAATTCACTGATGGTGGGCGCAGCAAAAATGGGCATGGATATTCGCCTCGTCGCACCCAAACAGTTTTGGCCAGAAGCATCTCTCGTCACCACTTGCCAAGAAATTGCCAAGCAGACGGGAGCCAAAATCACGCTCACTGAAAATGTACAAGAAGGCGTGCAAGGATGCGATTTTCTCTATACCGACGTTTGGGTTTCTATGGGCGAATCAGCCGATGCATGGGATGAACGCGTGGCCTTAATGACGCCTTACCAAATCAATATGAATGTGATTAAGCAAACTGGTAATCCACAGGTAAAATTTATGCACTGCTTGCCTGCGTTTCATAACGACGAAACCACCGTAGGCAAAGAGGTGGCGGAAAAATATGGTATGAAAGGGTTGGAAGTCACCGAAGAGGTGTTTGAGTCTGAATATTCGATTGTGTTTGATGAAGCTGAAAACCGCATGCACACCATCAAAGCTGTGATGGTCGCGACTCTCGGCGCTTAAAAAAACAAGGCAACAATGGATCGAAGCCCGATGAACTTACATGAATAAGTGATTTGGGTGAGTGAAAGCAGCTAACGCCGCGACAGTGCCAAAGCGACTTTTAATCCTCAAAATCATTGGTGCTGTCGCAAGGCAGCAAGAGAACGAAGCCCGATAAACTTACATGAGTAAGTGATTCGGGTGAGTGAAAGCAGCTAACGCAGCGACAGTGCCAATGATGAAGAGGATTGTGAGGTAATCGCTTGCGCTCACACAACGAAAGCGTATAATTCCCAGCAATTTGTCTGAGGGGTAGCTATGAAAACGGACGTTGTTATTCACATCTACAACGCAATTCGATTCAATGTAGGTCAGCGTGCTGACTTACTGGGCGCGTTATTTTTCCCCTCTCTTGATTTTTAAAGCCTCCCTATTGGGGGGCTTTTTTATGGCTACTAGAAAATTATAGGGAAGACGACCATGGTGAATTCGCTTTATCAAAAGCACATTATTTCGATTCCGGAGCTCTCTCGTGACGAGCTGGAATTGATTGTGAAAACCGCAGGCCAACTCAAAGCGGAACCAAAACCAGAGCTGATTAAGCACAAAGTGGTAGCAAGCTGCTTTTTTGAGCCGTCGACTCGTACTCGTTTGTCTTTTGAAACCGCTATTCAACGCATCGGCGGCAGCGTGATTGGCTTTGATAATGGTGGCAATACGTCACTGGCGAAAAAAGGCGAAACACTGGCCGATTCAGTACAAGTGATCTCCTCTTATGTGGATGCGTTTGTGATGCGCCACCCCCAAGAAGGCGCAGCACGTTTAGCCTCTGAATTTTCAAACGGCGTTCCTGTGATTAACGCTGGCGACGGCGCTAACCAACACCCAACTCAAACACTGCTTGATTTGTTCACCATTGCCGAAACACAAGGCCGTTTAGATAACATTAATATCGCCTTTGTTGGCGACTTGAAATATGGCCGTACCGTCCATTCTTTAACTCAAGCTTTGGCTAAATTTAACCACATTCGCTTCTTCTTTGTTGCGCCGGATGCGCTGGCTATGCCTGACTATATTTGCGAAGAGTTAGATGATGCAGGCATTGAGTACAGCCTGCACACCGATATGGAAAGCGTTATTCCACAGTTAGATATTCTGTATATGACGCGCGTCCAAAAAGAGCGCTTTGATGAATCAGAGTACGCGCACATAAAATCGGCGTATATTTTAACAGCCGCCATGCTTGAAGGTGCGCGCGATAACTTAAAAGTGCTGCATCCGCTTCCGCGCGTGGATGAAATCACCGTTGATGTGGACAAAACGAAGCACGCTTACTTTTTCCAACAAGCAGAAAACGGGGTCTACGCCCGTGAAGCTTTGCTGGCGCTTGTGTTAAACGAAACCCTGTAATAAAGGAGCCCCAACCATGACTAAAGAGACTCAATTGCAGGTTGAAGCCATTAAAAACGGCACGGTTATCGACCACATTCCTGCGCAAATCGGTATTAAAGTATTAAAGTTATTCGATATGCACAATTCTCATCAACGTGTCACGATTGGCTTAAATTTACCCTCTTCCGCGCTGGGCGCAAAAGATCTGCTGAAGATTGAAAATGTGTTCATTAATGAAGCCCAAGCCAATAAATTAGCACTTTATGCACCGCATGCGACTGTCAACCAAATCGAAAACTACCAAGTGGTGAAAAAGCTAGCGTTGACACTGCCTGAGCAAATCAATGATGTTTTTGCCTGCCCAAACAGCAACTGTATTTCCCACAATGAACCGGTCGAAAGCAGCTTTAAGGTTTTCGAAAAGAAAAACGATATTCGTTTGAAATGTAAGTATTGTGAGAAAGTTTACTCACGTGAGATTGTGACCGAACGCGAGTCATAATTAACCCCGTTTAAGTCTATCGATGCCTCACTTTAGTGGGGCATTTTGCACTTTACCTGCCGTTTCTTTAAAGGCAAACTGACGCCTACCCTTCCCATAAAAACAGATGGAACACAATCATGACTAAAGTACTTCATACCGAATCCGCTCCTGCCGCAATTGGCCCTTATGTACAAGGTGTCGATCTTGGCAATATGGTGCTCACTTCAGGGCAAATTCCAGTCAACCCAGTCAGCGGCGAAGTGTCAGCAGATATCGCAGTGCAGGCTCGTCAATCTCTCGACAACGTAAAAGCCGTGGTGGAGTCTTCTGGCTTAACGGTTTCTGACATCGTAAAAATGACTGTATTTGTTAAAGATCTGAATGATTTTGGCACGGTGAATGAAGTCTACGGTAAATTTTTTGATGAACATAACGTGGCAAACTACCCTGCGCGTTCATGCGTAGAAGTCGCTCGCTTACCTAAAGATGTGGGTATTGAAATTGAAGCGATTGCGGTACGTAAGTAAGCATTGCTCATAATCAGCACAGTGTAAGCACCACCAGCATACCACTCTGACGTGAATGTGCTTTTTCAAACCTCGAACCCCGTTCGAGGTTTTTGTTTAATCCAAAAAAAATCAATTTTTACACCTCATACTTGCTACTTTAGGGTTAGTCACCAACACTTATCGTACTTTTGAACCGTTCGAGGTCGTGAGATGCAAGGGATTATCTATACCGTTCTTTCTGATTTAGTCATCGAAAAATTTGGCGCACTGTTTTGGGATCAAATGCTCGAGGATTTAAAACCTAGCTCTCAAGGCATCTACACCGCTGGAGAGCAATACTCCGATGACGAACTGCTTGCAATGGTGGCTTATTTGAGCAAGCAGAAAAACATCCCCACCGATGATTTAGTCCGGCTTTATGGGCAATACCTATTTTCTCGCCTGTACAACAGCCTTCCTGAAAATTATCCAAATAAAAACAACTTATTAGAGTTTTTGATTTCGGTCGATCAAGTGATCCATAAAGAAGTGAAGCGGCTCTACCCCGATGCCTATTTGCCGCAATTTCAATGTAAAAGCGAGGGCGATCGATTAACCATGTATTACACCTCGAAAAGAAAATTGTGCGCTGCGGCGGAAGGACTCATCATCGGCGCTTCAGAACAATTTGGTGAAGAAGTCGAAATCGAGCAGCCCCAATGCATGCATCATGGTGCTTCATTTTGTGAAATTGTTGTCATCTTTAAGGGCAAACATGAGTGAAATAGAGCAATATCAACGCATTTATGAGCGTGAGCGTCAGGCTCGTTTGCTGGCAGAGCGGTTACTGCAAGAAAAAAGCCGCGAGCTCTACGATAAAATTTTAGAGCTGCAAGAGACTCTAGATCAACTTCATAGCGCGCAAGCACAGCTTGTACAATCAGAAAAAATGGCCTCCGTCGGTCTGCTGGCGGCTGGCGTTG
Source organism: Vibrio sp. V23_P3S9T160 (assembly GCF_963886625.1). Lineage (NCBI taxonomy): Bacteria > Pseudomonadati > Pseudomonadota > Gammaproteobacteria > Vibrionales > Vibrionaceae > Vibrio > Vibrio sp. V23_P3S9T160. The sequence continues at coordinate 33,016 of NZ_CAWPDB010000077.1, read as the reverse complement.
CTCACGAGATCAATAACCCAATCGGTTTTTGTCTGAGTAATTTAAATACGCTGCGTGATTACTCTCACGCCTATATAGGAATTGTCGCTTTGGTAGCACAGCACAAAGCCGAAATTGCTAACACGGATTTCTACCGCAATTATCAAGATTATTATCAACGCCATGATATTGGTTTTGTCGAAAGTGATTTAACTGACATGCTTCAAGAGACTTCGGGTGGATTGCTCCGCGTAAAAGACATTGTCACTAGCCTACAAAGCGTTTCTCACTCCAGTGATGGCCGATTTGTCGAGTGTGAGTTAAATTCGTGTATTGAATCAACACTACACATGGTCTGGAACCAATTTAAATATACGATGGAGGTCGAGCAGCGATTGGATGAGGCTTTGCCGAAAATCAATGGGATATCAGCAGAGCTACAACAAGTGTTTATGAACCTATTTATTAACGCCTCTCACGCTTGCGAAGCACAAGGAAAGTTAACGATTAGCACCGATTCTGTGGTCGAAAAAGGGAAACGCTGGGTGAGGGTCACTGTGGCGGATAATGGGCATGGCATGAATCAAGACATCATCAACAAGGTGTTTGATCCTTTCTTCACCACCAAACCTGTCGGCGTAGGGACGGGTTTGGGTTTATCGATTTCATACAGTATTGTTGAAAAGCATGGTGGGAAAATGCAGGTCGAATCTGAAGTGGGACAAGGCACCACCTTCATACTTCTTTTTCCCACCATTTAGTAAAGCGGTTACTGACTGCGTGATGTGACCTGCTTACCATCAAGCATCGCGACCTCTTCATCCAGCTGCGCTAATTTGGCCACCATCTGCTCACGGCATAATGTCGCTAATTCCCGTAAGTTTTCTTTCCCATATCCTTCAATACTGATCGGTGGCAGCATCTCAACAATCACATGACCATTGTCCCAACGGCTCAGCTTAATATCATTAGTTGAGCTACAAACGATGGGGATAATCGGTACACCTGCGCCAATTGCCGCATGAAATGCACCCATTTTAAAGGGCAGCATGCCACGGCCACGCGAGCGAGTACCTTCTGGAAACATCCACACAGACACATCACTGGTTTTTATGCTATCGACAACTTGATCAATGGTGCCTTTTGCTTTGTTGCGATTGGATCTATCAATTAAAATATTCCCTGTTAACCAATACAACTGACCAAACACAGGTGTCCAAACTAAACTTTTTTTTCCTACTGTCACGACTTTCGGCGTTACAGCCGCAGCAACAGTACACAGATCCCAGTTATTTTGATGATTCGCAATGTAGATGTGCTGGCCGCGTTGATAAGCATCTTCTGGGATACGCAGTTCTAATTTAATACCCATCAATTTTGACATACGGGCGAATAAACGCCCAAACGTAAATACATGTTTGGGATTGCGTGGGCTAAGTAAACAGTAGCCACATCCAAAAACAAACATCACAATGGCAAACAGTGCGACTGCCAATAGACGCAAAAGAGCAATCATTTCAGTTCTCCATGGAACAAAGATAAAAAATGAGCAAGGATAAAAAAGCCGAAACCCAGAGATTTCGGCTCCATTGCATGAGCGAGAGTTTAACTGCTGACTTGAATGCGCTCAATATTAGCGCCAAGAGCCGACAGTTTATCTTCAATTCTTTCGTAACCGCGATCGATATGGTAGATGCGATCGACGATGGTTTCACCTTTTGCGATACAACCGGCAATCACTAGGCTGGCTGAGGCACGTAGATCGGTCGCCATCACTTGCGCGCCACTCAACGATTCCACATCACCACAAATCACTGTATTCCCTTCAATCTCCGCTTTTGCTCCCATACGCATCAGTTCAGGAACGTGCATAAAACGGTTTTCAAAGATGGTTTCAGTGATCTTGCCACCACCCTTTGCCATCATATTGAGTAGGGTAAATTGTGCTTGCATATCGGTTGGAAAGCCAGGATGAGGCGCAGTGCGAATCGAAACCGCCTTAAGCTCTTTTCCTGTCATATCAAGGCTTATCCAGCCCTCGCCCGTTTCAATCTCAGCGCCCGCTTCTTCCAGTTTCGCTAACACGGCCTCTAACAAATGCGAGTGAGTGTTGTGGCAAACAATTTTTCCGCGAGAAACAGCCGCCGCGACTAAAAACGTGCCCGTTTCAATACGATCAGCCACAACAGCGTGTTTACCACCACCCAAACGTTCAACACCTTCAATGGTAATGGTATCGGTGCCTGCACCGGACACTTTTGCACCCAGCTTATTCAAAAACAGTGCGGTATCGACAATTTCAGGCTCACGCGCAGCGTTGTCGAGCACGGTTGTGCCTTCGGCAAGGGTTGCGGCGCACATAATGGTAATGGTGGCACCCACGCTCACTTTATCCATGACGATGTGTGCACCTTGTAGACGACCTTCGACACTGGCTTTCACGTAGCCATCTTCTAAGGTGATGGTGGCACCAAGCTGCTCTAAACCATGGATATGCAGATCGACAGGACGAGCGCCAATGGCACAACCTCCAGGTAGCGAAACTTGGCCATAACCAAAACGAGCCACTAATGGACCGAGAGCCCAAATAGAAGCACGCATGGTTTTGACTAAATCATACGGCGCGCAATATTCATCAATTTGACTAGGGTCGACATGAACTGAGCCATTACGTTCGACTTTAGCGCCTAAACGTTTGAGCAGTTCCATTGTGGTATCAATATCGCGAAGGTGTGGCACATTGGCCACTTCTACTGGCTCAGAGGCCAAAATAGACGCAAATAAAATAGGCAGTGCAGCGTTTTTGGCACCTGAAATGGTCACTTCACCTTGAAGAGGTTGTGTTGACCCAATAACTCGAAACTTTTCCATCAATAAACCTTACAGCGACATCAACTTTTTATCACGAGCCCACTCTGTTGGTGTGAACGCTTTAATAGAAAGGGCATGAATGTCGTTTCTTTGAATGTACTCCATCAGTGGAGCATAAATAAGTTGTTGTTTTTTAACGCGACTCATCCCTGCAAAACAAGCATCAACAGCGATAACTTCATAGTGGCTACCTTCACCTTTGACGTGGATCTCTTCAAGGTTTAGTGCTTGTTCTAATAACTGTTGTACTTTTGCGCTGTCCACAATGTTCCCCTGCTTAATTCTTTATATGTTGAGCCATTAAACGATCAATGTTGCTCAATTGGAATAGTGTGCGCAGTTGCTCTGGCACGAAACTGAGCATTATATGACAGTTTCGTTTTTTTGCATGCTCTATTAGGTGGATTAACATCACCATTCCGGCAGAGTCTATGCGCTCAACGTTTTTCAGTTCAATCTCAAACTGTGTACTCACCGGGTTCCACTTTTGGATAAACGCCCATAAATCAGGCACATGCTCTCTGTCTAATGCGCCCGACAAAGCCGCAATCGGCATATCAGTTTGATGCCACTGCGGATGAATCATTGCGCTTTACCTTCAAAACGGATCGGCTGATCCGCCAATTGTTGCAGTTCATTGGCAACCGCTAAGATGCCATCTTGGCGAATTTTACCGCTCCATTCAGATTGCTTACTGGAGAGCAAACTCACTCCTTCTGCAATCATATCAAAGACTTGCCATTCGCCATTTTTCTCTTTGCGCAATTTAAACTCAAGTTTGATGTTAGGTCGTGGCGTATCAATAATATCCACCTTCACGCTGGTAATGCGTTTATCATCCGACACCGCCTGTTCAGGCTCGAACTCAATAATTTGGTTACTGTATTGAGTCAATACTTGCGCGTATGCACTGACAAGATAGGCACGAAATGCGGTGATGAAAGTTGCGACATCTTCACGCTTGGCCCCTTTTAAGTTTGGGCCCAATAACTTCAGTGCCGCATACTGCTCATTGACGTAAGGCATCAGCTCTTGTTCCACGATTTCTTTCAAATATTCAGGATGGTGGTGAATCGCTTCTTGTTCGGCTTTCAAACGAGTAAATGCCGTTTCAGACACCTGCTTCATCATGGTATAGGGCTGGGTTTTATCCACATTGGCCGCTTGCACAAACATAGCGGCAAAGAGGGTAAATACAAAAATCAACGTCCGTTTAAACACTGTTGTTACTCCTTACCTTTTTCTTGTGAGCCACCACCGACGCTATACAGCACTTGACCAATCAAATCTTCTAATACGAGGGCGGATTTTGTGTCTTCAATTAAGTCGCCCTCTTTTAACATCTGTTCATCTTCAAAGACAAAACCGGGCACAAGCCCAATGTACTGCTCGCCAATCAATCCAGAAGTTAGAATTTGCACACTCGACGTTTCTGGAAATTGATCATATTGACTGTTAATAGCCATAGTAACCACAGGCAGCAAGCTCTCTCTATCGAGTTTAATCTCGGCCACTCGCCCAACGACTACACCACCCACTTTGACTGGCGAGCGCACTTTTAAACTACCGATATTGTCAAATTCAGCTTTCAATTGGTAAGTATGGTTGGAACCCAACCCTTTTACGTCAGCGACCTGAAAAATCATCACCAGAATTGCGCAAATTCCAGCAAGGACAAAGCTACCGACCCAAAGTTCTATTTTTCGTGTTTGCTGCATGATTAATTCCCAAACATCAATGCGGTGAGTACAAAGTCTAGCCCTAATACAGCTAAAGACGAATGCACTACGGTTCTTGTGGTGGCACGGCTAATACCTTCCGAGGTTGGAATAGCATCGTAACCGTTAAACAGTGCAATCCAAGTCACTGTGATGGCAAACATCACGCACTTGATCATACTGTTGCCAATATCTTGCCCTAGCTCTACCGATGACTGCATCGCAGACCAAAAACTGCCGTGATCAATCCCTTTCCAATCCACGCCAACAAGCTGGCCTCCCCAAATTCCGACCGCCATAAAAATCATCGCTAGCAACGGCATTGATATTAGCCCAGCCCAAAAACGAGGAGCGATAATACGTTTGAGCGGATCAACCGCCATCATCTCTAAACTGGAAAGCTGCTCGGTGGCTTTCATCAGGCCGATCTCAGCGGTAAGTGCAGAACCAGCACGCCCAGCAAACAGCAGCGCAGTCACCACGGGCCCAAGTTCACGCAATAAAGAGAGCGCAACCATCTGCCCAAGGCTACCTTCCGCGCCGTAATCGACCAAAATCACATAGCCTTGCAGGCTCAACACCATGCCAATGAACAAGCCAGAAACGACAATAATCGCCAGCGACTGAACACCAACACTGTAGAGCTGCTTCACTAACAATGGAAAATTCTGAATAGGCCGTGGGCGGCTCACTAATGCGCCAAACAGCATCAAGCTAGCTTTGCCAAAAGCTTGGCAAAATTCGAGCGTACGGCGACCGAGCCCTTCAATCCAGTCAGTCAATGTAGACATCATGAGAATAAATCCTTTTCTAGGCTTTGCGCTGGAAAGCGAAATGGTACTGGGCCATCAGCCTCGCCTTGTAAAAATTGTTGTACGCGAGGATCGCTATTTTGATAAAGATCGTTTGGCGTTCCTTTGGCAATCACTTTGCCGTCAGCCAGCAAATAAACCCAATCGGCAATGCTCATCACTTCAGGAACATCATGAGAGACCACTATCGAGGTCACCCCTAAAGCTTGATTCAAATTGCGGATCAATTCCACCAGCACGCCCATGGTGATCGGGTCTTGCCCCACAAACGGCTCATCATACATGATCAGTTCCGGATCCAGCGCAATCGCGCGCGCTAATGCAGCCCTTCTTGCCATGCCACCGGATAATTCGCTCGGCATGAGCAAGGCGGCACCGCGCAGACCAACCGCTTCTAATTTTAGTAAAACTAATGTCTTAATCAGCGATTCATCTAATTGAGTGTGTTCACGTAAAGGGAAAGCCACATTGTCGAACACATTTAAATCGGTGAATAACGCGCCCGACTGAAACAACATGCTCATTTTTTTACGAGCTTGATACAGCTTTTTGCGACTGAGCATCGGGATGTTTTGTTTGTCGAACCAAATCTCACCTTGTTCAGGGAACAATTGTCCGCCAATAAGACGTAGCAAAGTGGTTTTACCAATACCCGATGGCCCCATAATAGCGGTAATTTTTCCTTGCGGAACGCTGAGACTCACGTCATCGAAAATCTTCCGTCCTGAACGGGAGAAGGTTAAATTCTTGATTGTGACAAGATCGTTGATTGGCATCATGAGTGTTTCACTATTGTTGTCCGCCCCAAAATGATGGGCAATCATAAGCATAACGTTCTAAAATTAAAAGCACTGTTCAATTACATCCTAAAGTAAAGCATCATCTTTCGCCAAAACAATCTTCCGGTCATTTATTGATGGATAGCTAACTAAACCATGAATTGAACGTAATTAATTGGATCTTCAGCTTCCCTTTTCGCAACCAACACGTCAAAATTAGCGGTTAATTGCATCATTTTTTCACTCATTTCATTAATTAGGTATCATCATGATCGAAGCGGTAGCGTTTCTCATTGTAGGTTTGGTGTTTTTAGTCTGGAGCGCTGACAAGTTAGTCTTTGGTTCTGCCGCGCTTGCTCGCAACTTCGGCATCTCGCCATTAGTGATCGGCATGACTATTTTAGCAATGGGATCGTCAGCACCAGAGATGATGGTATCGGCAACGGCCGCTTTGGATGGAAAAACCGATACTGCCGTCGGTAACGTACTCGGTTCTAACATCGCTAATATTGCTTTGATCTTGGGTATTACGGCTCTGATAAAACCGCTGTCAGTTAGTTCTGCGGTGCTCCGCCGTGAACTGCCGCTGATGATTGCGGTCACATTACTTGCGGGTGCGTTATTGTGGGATAACCACTTAGGATTCTATGAAGGTGTGTTGCTGTTTGCACTTTTCGCCGTGTTTATCATCGCGATGCTACGCATTAGCCGTAACGAACAAAAAAATGGTGACGCGCTACTTGCCGAGCAGGAATCTGAAATACCGCAAGGCGTGAGCAATGCAAAAGCGGCTATTTGGGTAGTGATTGGGCTTATTATCCTGCCGATTGCTGCCAGCGTGTTAGTCGATAACGCTGTCGTCATTGCCAAGTTTTTTGGTATGAGTGATTTGGTGATTGGTCTGACGATCATCGCTGTTGGGACCAGCTTGCCAGAATTGGCCGCCTCACTCACAAGCGTGTTGAAAGGTGAAGATGATATGGCAGTGGGCAATATTATTGGATCGAACGTATTCAATATTCTTGCCGTGATGGGCTTACCCGGCATTCTTAATCCATCGATACTCAGTGAGCATGCGATGGGACGCGATTTTTGGGTGATGCTTGGCGTATCTCTGCTACTGGTTGCCATGGCTTTAGGCAAATCGCGTAGTATTAACCGCATTGAGGGAGGCGTGCTCTTCCTCGCTTTTATCGGATACCAAGCTTATCTACTTATGAATATGACCGCTTAACCCAAACTCGGAGTATCGAATGTCGAATCAGTTTGATTATCGCAGCGTTGCACAGCAAGTTCTTGCCACCGAAATGGCGGCTTTACAACAGCTAGAGCAATACTTTGACGACTCATTTTGCCAAACGTGTGAAATGATCATTGCCAATGAACACGGCAAAGTTGTGGTGATGGGTATGGGTAAATCAGGCCATATCGGTAAGAAAATTGCCGCGACCTTAGCCAGTACTGGCACTTCGGCATTTTTCGTACACCCGGGAGAAGCGGCGCACGGTGACCTTGGTATGATCGAGCGTGGCGACATCGTAATTGCTATTTCAAACTCTGGCGAATCCTCGGAAATTTTGTCGCTGTTTACTGTGCTAAAACGGCTCAATATTCGCATCATTAGCATGACAGGCAACCCGTCATCGAATATGGCAAAGTTGGCCGATCTTCATTTGCAAATCACTGTCCCACAAGAAGCATGCCCGCTTGGTCTTGCGCCAACCTCCAGCACCACCGCAACGCTAGTGATGGGCGATGCGTTAGCCGTCGCACTCTTGCAAGCACGCGGTTTTACCGCTGAAGATTTTGCGCTGTCTCATCCCGGTGGGGCTTTAGGTCGAAAATTGTTGCTCAAGCTCTCTGATATCATGCACATTGGCGATGCACTACCAACAGTGCAACCAAATGCATTGATCCGCGATGCCTTACTTGAGATCAGTCAAAAAGGCTTGGGGATGACCGCGGTAGTAGACAGCAACATGCAGCTTATTGGCATCTTTACTGATGGCGATTTACGCCGCATCTTAGACAAACGAATCGATATTCACAGCGCGGCAATCAGCGAGGTGATGACGCAAAACCCAACGGTAGCAAGCCCTAACATGCTCGCGGTCGAAGGGTTAAACCTAATGCAAGATAAACGAATCAATGGCTTGATGCTGTGCGAAAATGGCACATTGGTCGGTGCATTAAACATGCACGATTTGCTCAAAGCAGGAGTGATGTGATGACCATGATTGATACACTCTACGGCCCGGTCTCACCGCCTATTCTCGATATAGCTAAGCAGATAAAACTTCTGATCTGCGATGTGGATGGCGTCTTCTCTGATGGCTTAGTTTATATGGGCAATCAAGGCGAAGAGCTAAAAACCTTCCACACTCGAGATGGCTACGGCATAAAATCATTGATGAATGCTGGCATTGAAGTGGCGATCATTACAGGTAGGCAGTCAAAAATTGTCGAAAACCGTATGGCCGTATTAGGCATTACACTGGTTTATCAAGGTCAGGATGACAAGGTCAAAGCCTATAACGATATTTATCGCCAGCTCAATATTGCCCCAGAACACACAGGGTATATCGGTGATGACTTGATTGATTGGCCAGTAATGGAAAAAGTCGCGCTGAAAGTCTGTGTCGCGGATGGTCACCCGCTATTAGTTAAACGCGCAAACTACGTGACCCATATAAAAGGTGGGCATGGCGCTGTACGCGAAGTGTGTGATTTGATTTTGCAAGCTCGCGGTGAGTTAGATGTGCACAAAGGCTTAAGTGTATGAGTTTATCTCGTGTCCTCTATGTGATACTGATTTTTATCGCATCGTGGTCAGCCTATTACTTGTTCGATAAAGAACAAAATACCGATATACAAGTTGCTCCGAACTTGGAGTTACCGTCGTTTAGTGGAAAAAATCTCGACAACACCACCTATAACGAGCAAGGTATCCGCAGCTACATCATTCAATCGACGCATCTGGATCATTACGCAAAAAGTGGCGACACCATTTTCGAGTACCCGATACTCAAAGTCTTCCGTGATGGTATTTTGCAAGAGTGGGAGATTACCGCTAAACGCGGCGTACTCGATGAAGAGCAAGTACTCACACTGTATGACGACGTACTGGCAAAAAACCTATTAGCAGATTCTAGTTTTGATACGCTTTCAACCATTAAGATGAGCATTCAACTCAATAATCGCGATTTTTGGGCCGATAATCAGGTCGATTTGGTTGGGCCACAATTCGAAACACAAGGACAAGCGATGAAAGGCAACTTTGCCGACAATACCGCTATTCTTTATAACCATGTGCAAGGTAGATATGAAACTCTCACACCTTAGTCTTATTGCTTGTTTAGCGATTTCTGGTCACGTATCCGCGTTGTCTACCGACAGTGCTCAGCAGATTTATCTGAATGCAGACAGCCAACTGCTCGACATGAAAAGCAACCAAATGACACTCCTTGGTAATGTCAATCTCAAACAAGGCAGTATCAATATCAACGCCGACAAAGTGATTGTAACCCGTGATGCGAAAGATGGCTCCATTCAAGAAATTGAAGGATATGGCAACCTCGCCACTTTTTCGCAATTAACCGACGATGGCAAAACCTTGTATGGTGAGGCGAAAGAGCTCTATTACAAATTGGCCGAAGATCAGTTGACGATGATCGATCAAGCCATGTTGTCACAAGACGATAGCATCATCCGTGGTACGAAAATTCGTTACAAAATTTCGTCACAGAAACTGATGGCTGATGGTAACTCTAACGAGCGAGTATCGACCGTGCTTCAGCCGCAAGCCACTACGACACAAGAATAATTATGGCCATACTTAAAGCAGAACATTTAGCGAAAAGCTATAAAAAGCGCAAAGTCGTCTCTGACGTCAGCTTGCAAGTAGAATCGGGGCAGATTGTTGGATTACTCGGCCCTAACGGCGCAGGAAAAACCACATCGTTTTACATGATCGTCGGCCTTGTCGCTCGTGATGAAGGTAAGATCAGCATTGATGATCACGACATCAGCATTTTACCTATGCACAGTCGCTCACGCTTAGGGATCGGCTACTTACCTCAAGAAGCGTCTATTTTCCGAAAATTATCGGTCGAAGATAACATCATGGCGGTACTTGAAACCCGTGAATCAATGACACGTGAAGAGCGCCAAGATAAACTCGAAGATCTACTAGAAGAATTTCACATTCAACATATCCGCCATAGTGCGGGGATGGCGCTATCGGGTGGTGAACGTCGCCGAGTTGAAATTGCCCGCGCTCTTGCCGCAAACCCACAATTTATTTTGCTTGATGAACCCTTTGCAGGGGTCGACCCTATTTCCGTTATCGACATTAAAAAGATCATCCAACACCTGCGAGATCGTGGCTTAGGCGTTTTAATCACAGACCACAACGTTCGAGAAACATTGGACGTCTGTGAAAAAGCCTATATTGTAAGCCAGGGTCGTTTGATCGCAGAAGGTACACCACATGACGTGCTCAATAATGAAGAGGTAAAACAAGTTTATCTCGGTGAACAATTCCGTCTATGATTAAGTAGAGAGTGACATCAATTCTAAAAATAATAAGGTAACTGGCACTGAATGAAACCCTCATTACAACTGAAGCTCGGCCAACAATTAGCGATGACACCGCAGTTACAACAAGCCATTCGTTTGTTGCAACTCTCCACATTGGAACTCCAACAAGAGATCCAAGAGGCTCTAGAGTCTAATCCATTATTGGATGTTGAAGAGGCCTATGAAGAGAATGCCACCGCCGATGTTCATAGCATCAATGAGGAAAAAGAAACCAGTGCTGAGGTGTTAGATATTGAACCCCAAGACAGCTCTGACTTAATTGAAAAATCCGAAATCAGCAGCGAGCTTGAGATCGACACCACATGGGATGATGTCTACAGCGCGAACACAGGCAGCACAGGGATCGCCCTTGATGATGACATGCCCGTGTACCAAGGTGAAACAACGCAAACCCTGCAAGATTATCTACTGTGGCAATTAGATCTCACACCGTTTAGCGACACCGACCGCAGCATTGCTCTTGCCTTGATTGACGCCATCGATGACTACGGTTATCTCACCGTTTCTTTGGATGATATTTTAGAAAGCTTTGCCGATGAAAATATCGAGCTTGATGAAATTGAAGCCGTTCGTAAACGTGTTCAGCAGTTTGATCCCCTCGGTGTGGCTTCAGTCAACCTTCAAGACTGCCTGCTTTTACAATTAGCGACCTACCCTGCCAGTACCCCTTGGTTAGAAGAAGCTAAGCAGCTGCTGATCCAACACATTGATCTGCTCGGCAATCGTGACTACAAGTTGATCATCAAAGAAACCAAGTTAAAAGAAGAAGATCTGCGAGAGGTATTGCAGCTCATTCAACAACTTGACCCAAGACCGGGAAATAATATTTCAACCGAGCACGCCGAATACGTTGTGCCTGACGTGTCTGTTTACAAAGATCACGGCAAATGGGTGGTAACAATAAACCCAGATAGCGTACCAAAACTTAAGATAAATCAACAATATGCAGCATTAGGCAAGGGTAACAGTGCCGATAGCAACTACATTCGCAGCAATTTGCAAGAAGCAAAATGGCTAATTAAGAGTTTAGAAAGTAGAAACGAGACACTGCTCAAAGTTGCCAAGTGTATTGTTGAACATCAACGTGATTTCTTTGAGTATGGTGAAGAGGCGATGAAGCCAATGGTACTCAATGACGTTGCTTTAGCGGTAGAAATGCATGAATCCACCATATCAAGGGTGACAACGCAGAAGTACATGCATACTCCGCGTGGTATTTTCGAATTGAAATACTTCTTCTCCAGCCATGTCAGTACCGACAGCGGGGGAGAGTGTTCATCGACTGCAATACGAGCACTGATTAAAAAACTGGTGGCCGCTGAAAATACAGCCAAACCATTAAGTGACAGTAAAATTGCAGATCTACTGGCTGACCAAGGGATTCAGGTAGCTAGACGGACGATAGCTAAATACCGTGAATCGTTGGGCATTGCTCCATCGAGTCAGCGCAAACGCCTACTGTAAGGCACAAAACAGAGAAGGAAAGTCTATGCAAATCAACATTAATGCCCATCACATTGATCTGACCGATTCAATGCAAGACTATGTAAACTCGAAGTTTCAAAAACTTGAGCGATTTTTTGACCATATCAATAACGTACAGGTTGTTTTACGTGTTGAAAAAGTACAACAGATCGCTGAAGCTACGCTCCACATAAATCAAGGTGATATCCACGCCGTGGCTGACAATGAAAATATGTATGCTGCCATTGATAGTTTAGTGGATAAACTCGTAAGACAACTCAACAAGCATAAAGAAAAGCTAAGTAGTCATTAATCATGCAATTAAGCGAAGTACTCTCATTGGACTGCACGAAAAGTGCGGTCCAATGCACCAGTAAAAAAAGAGCCCTAGAAATCATTAGCGAAATCGCTGCTGAGTATTCAGGTCAAAATTCCACCGAGCTGTTTGAATGCATGCTCAGCCGAGAAAAAATGGGCAGTACTGGTATTGGTAATGGCATCGCCATTCCTCATGCAAGAATGACTAACAGTGATCGTGCCATTGCCGTTTTGCTGCAGTGTGAAGAACCGATTGAGTTTGATGCCATTGATAATCGACCTGTCGATCTACTGTTTGCGTTGCTCGTTCCTGAAGAGCAGTGCAAAGAGCATTTAAAAACGCTCGCTTGTATGGCCGAGCGCCTCAATGACAAACAAGTTTTAAAACAGCTTCGAAGTGCACAAAGCGATCAAGAGCTGTACGACATCATGACTAACCAATAACCACCGAGCCGAAACTATGCGTTTAATCGTTGTGAGTGGTCAATCAGGCGCAGGGAAAAGCGTTGCTTTACGAGTACTGGAGGATCTCGGCTACTATTGTGTCGATAACCTTCCCGTCAACTTGTTGGATGCGTTTATTCAATCAGTCCAAGGCAGCAAACAAAATGTCGCGGTGAGTATTGATATCCGTAACTTGCCCCAAGAGCCTAGTTTGGTTGCGGATGTTTTAGAGCAGCTAAAACAGAATAACGATGTTAGTGTGCTGTTTCTCGATGCCAGTGAAGAGACACTACTCAAGCGCTACAGCGAAACGCGTCGTATCCATCCTCTCTCATTAAACGCCGATAAACCTTCACTTGCGCAAGCGATTGAATTGGAAAAGTCGCTGCTTGCGCCGCTCAAAGAGCAAGCCGATTTAGTGCTCGATAGCAGTAATCAATCGTTGCATGAGTTGAGCGAAACCGTACGCATGCGAATTGAAGGACGTGAGCGCAAAGATCTGGTGATGGTCTTTCAGTCTTTTGGCTTCAAATATGGACTACCCAGCGATGCAGACTACGTGTTTGATGTGCGTTTTTTACCCAACCCACATTGGGAACCCGATCTTCGCCCATTAACTGGCCTGGATGCACCAATTAAGTCGTTTCTTGAACGCCATAGTGAAGTAATTGAACTTAAACAACAAATTCAAAAGTTTGTTGAATACTGGCTACCGATGCTCGAAAAAAACAACCGCAGTTATCTCACAATTGCGATTGGTTGCACCGGTGGTAAGCACCGCTCCGTTTACCTGACTCAACAGCTTGGCGAGTACTTTGCTCAATTAGGTCACCAAGTACAGATACGCCATACATCATTAGAAAAACAGCAATAGGAGCGATGGTATGCCACTATTAAGTAAAACGGTTTTAATCCAAAATCGCTTGGGCCTTCATGCTCGTGCAGCCGTTAAGCTGGTTGAACTGTCGCAATCTTTTGATGCGGTGGTCACCATTCAAAGTGAAGAAGGAAAAGAAGCCACTGCAGATAGTGTAATGGGTTTATTGATGCTCGAATCCGCACAAGGTCAATACATCACCATCAATGCTGAAGGCTCACAAGCAGAGCCTGCTTTGCAAGCGGTTAGTTCGCTGATTGAACATAAATTCGATGAAGACGAGTAAGCACAAGGCTTACACTCCACTCTCCCACAGACAGCGCATGCGCGCCCCTGATAGTCAAAATAAATTCAGTGCTTAATAAGAACTTATTAAATAAGGCCTAGAATTAAGTTACTATTCAACACATTGTAAGAATCCTAAGTAGGGGGAAACCATGGCCGAGCAAATTGAATTTGATCAAGCTCACCTAACCCTCCAAGAAGTCAGCGAAGCTTTAGAAAATGGTCGTTTTGTCCATGTCCGTCGCCAATTGCAGGACATGGAGCCAGAAGATATTGCTCACCTCTTAGAAGCCTCTCCACGTAAAAGCCGGGAGGTGTTATGGCAACTCACCGACCCAGAAGACTACGGTGAAATCCTTGATGAGCTCAACGAAGACGTCAAAGATGCCCTAGTTTCCAAAATGGCACCCGAAAAACTTGCAGAAGCGACCGAAGGCATGGACACCGATGACGTGGCCTATGTACTGCGTAGCTTGCCAGATGACGTGTCACGCGAAGTGCTTTCGCAGATGGACAGCGCTGATCGCCAGCGCGTTGAAACCGCACTCTCCTATTCAGAGGAAACAGCCGGCGGGATCATGAATACCGACGTGATCACCATTCGTGGTGATGTTGATATTGACGTGGTTTTACGCTATTTACGCATGCGCGGCGATCTGCCCGAAGCAACCGATGCACTTTACGTGATTGACGATGAAAGTAAGCTGATTGGGCATCTCTCACTCACCACCTTGCTGACCACGCAACCGGATATTCCAGTAAGTGAAGTCATGGATGATGCCGATGAGGCGATTTTGGTCACCACCAGCGACTCAGATGTTGCCAGCCTGTTTGAACGTCGCAACTGGGTGTCCGCGCCTGTGGTGGATGAAAACCAGCACTTGGTCGGTCGGATCACCATTGATGACGTCGTTGACATCATTCGTGAAGATGCCGAACACTCAATGATGAGCATGGCTGGTATGAACGATGACGAAGATACCTTTGCTCCGGTAGTCAAATCCGCACGTAAACGGACCATCTGGCTTGGGGCAAATGTTTTGGCCGCCCTCGCCGCAGCCTCTGTTTCTAACATGTTTGAAGCAACACTGGATCAAATGGCCGCCATTGCCGTGCTAATGACCATAGTGCCCTCAATGGGTGGTGTCGCAGGTAACCAAACCGTGGCCTTGGTCATTCGTGGTTTAGCATTGGGACATATCGGTGACAGTAACCAACGCGAATTGCTATTCAAAGAAGCGGCAATCGGTTTTTTAAATGGCATCATGTGGGCTACCATTATTGGCGGCATTGTGGTGGCATGGAAAGGCAATTGGATGCTTGGCGGCATCATTTCCGCAGCAATGATGGCCAACCTACTCATTGCCGGGATCGCCGGCGTCACCATCCCAATTTTACTGAAAAAAATGAAAATCGACCCGGCTCTTGCTGGCGGAATGGCGTTAACAACCGTCACCGATGTGGTTGGGCTTTCGGTCTTTCTCGGCTTGGCGACCATTTTGATGTAGCCATATTTTGATGTAACCCTATAGTGATACATACTCAAACCACCCATAAAAAAAGCTTGGTTGTTATACCAAGCTTTTTTATATTCAGCTTAAGCGATTATTCGCCCGCAATTTTCATCGATTCAAGTAAAATAGACCCAGTTTGGATTTGCGAGCGTGTTTCGACATCACTCCCTACCGCCACCATTTGCTGGAACATATCTTTCAAATTGCCCGCGATAGTAATCTCAGATACAGGGTATTGAATCACACCGTTTTCAACCCAGAAACCAGCGGCGCCACGCGAATAATCACCTGTCACTGCATTAACACCTTGGCCCATCACTTCAGTGACTAACAAGCCTGTACCCAACGCTTTGAGCATCTGCTCAAAATTTTGCCCTGTGGATTGAACATACCAGTTATGGATGCCACCCGCATGACCAGTTGGAGTCATCTTCATTTTACGAGCGGCATAGCTGCTCAGAAGATAAGTCGAGAGCACGCCATCGGTAATAATTTGGCGGTCTTGAGTAAATACCCCTTCACTATCAAATGGGCTTGATGCCAACCCACGTAATACATGGGGTTTTTCGGCAATATTGAACCAATCGGGTAAAATTTTCTCGCCTAACTTATCAAGTAAAAAGGAAGATTTACGATACAAGCTGCCACCACTGATCGCCATCACCAAATGGCCAATCAAACCTGTCGCTACATCTGCGGCAAACATCACCGGAACTTTGCCCGTCTTCAGTTTTTTTGCATCTAAACGGCTGATGGTTTTTTCTGCGGCTTGTTGCCCGACCAGCTCTGGCGACCATAAATCGTCGCGGTGACGTGCAACGGTATAGCTATAATCACGCTCCATCTCACCATTTTTACCCTCACCAATCACGCAGCAGCTAATGCTATGACGGCTAGAGGCATAACTCGCGAGCAAACCATGGCTATTACCATACACTTTCACACCGTAATGGCTGTCATAACTTGCGCCATCACTTTGTTTGATCTTGTTGCTGTAAGCTAACGCTTTCTCTTCTGCAGCAATGGCAATTTTAGCGGCCATGTCCGGGTTAGGTTCATCCGGATGGAAGAGATCTAAATCAGGAATATTTCGCACCATTAGCTCTTTAGGTGCAGGGCCTGCATAAGAATCTTCAGAAGTGTAAAGCGCAATATCAAGCGCTGCAGCGACCGTCTGCGCAATTGCTTTTTCACTGAGATCTGACGTCGACGCACTGCCTTTACGTTGCCCACGATACACAGTGATGCCTAATGCCCCATCACTGTTAAATTCTACGTTTTCAACTTCACACATTCGCGTCGAAACACTCAGGCCGGTACTTTTGGTGATCGCCACTTCAGCAGCATCAGAACTGAGCGCAGCCATCTCTAATGCCTTAGCAACCGCCGCTTCAAGTTCGATGCGCTGCTGAGCAACTTGTTGTTTTACGTCCATATCTCATCAATTATTAGCAAACAATGCCATTAGGATAACAAGAATTTCGCTTTCTCCCCACGATTCTTGCTAAAATAGCTGACATACATAACTCAATAGATGAAGAAAATGGCGCGTAAGAATCAAAAAGCTCCTTGGGAAGAAGAAGAGGAGATCATTTGGGTTAGCAAAACCGAAATGAAAAACGACATGACTGAGCTACAAAAACTGGGTGAAGAGCTGGTTGCTCTGAAGCCGTCTCAGTTAGCAAAAATCCCGATGTCTGAAGATTTGATGGATGCCATCAAAGATGCTCAGCGTTTTAGCATGGAAGCCAGACGCCGCCAACTGCAATACATTGGTAAAATGATGCGTACCATCGATGCCGAACCGATTCAAGCGGCATTGGATAAACTGCGCAATAAGCATTCACAAAATACCGCCATGCTGCACAAGCTCGAACAGATGCGTGATCGTATTGTGGAGAAAGGTGACAGCGCGATTGAAGATGCGATGGCACTCTATCCAGATATGGATCGTCAACGTCTGCGCCAATTAGCGCGTCAAGCAAATAAAGAGAAAGCCAACAGCAAACCACCAAGAGCATCACGAGAGATTTTCCAAGTGCTCAGGGAGCATAACGATAAGTCAGTTTAACCTGTCATAGTGCTGATTAGACGCAAAAACCTCACCTAAACGTGTGAGGTTTTTTTTATTCCCCTGCACGCACAAAATCACTGAGCTGCGCGTCTGCGTGTTGCGCGGAAAGTGCCTCAATGCGATCACTCACTAACACATGTCCTTGAGCCATAAACGCAAAATGGCTCGCAATCGCTTTGGCATCACTGATATGGTGCGTCACCATCACTACAGTGATCTCTCTTTCTGCGGCTAACTGCTTAACCAAAAGCAGCATCTCTTCTCTGAGCAGCGGATCCAAGGCGGAAAAGGGCTCATCCAGCAGCCAGATAGGATGTGGTTGTACAAAACAGCGCGCCAGAGCAACTCGTTGACGCTGCCCCCCTGAGAGCTGCTCAGGCAAGCGATCAAGTAGCGCAGCCAAACCCACTTGCTGCGCGGCGCACTCAACTAACGCCTTTTGCGAAGTGGTTAATTTCAGCCCCGGATGTAACCCAAGGCTAATATTTTCACGCACAGTGAGATGGGCAAAAAGATTGTGCTCTTGAAACAGCATCGAAAAAGGACGCAAGTGTGGCTCCTGCCCAAGTAAGGATTGCCCTTGCACTCGGATATCGCCGCTTTTCGGTGCAATAAAGCCCGCAACTAAGCTCAGTAAAGTTGACTTGCCCGCGCCACTTGGCCCCATCAAAGAGAGAATCGCCCCTCGCGGTACAGAAAGCGAAAATTCAAACCACTCCTGTTGATACTCATAATGTACGGCCTTGAGTTCTAACATTGCTTTACCTTTGAATGTGAGTGAAATAACCGCTCAATGAGGGCAAAACACCCCACACTGAGTAGCAACAGCGTAAGAGAAACCACCGCCGCCGCTTGCATTTGGTAACTGCCCAGCAGTTGGAACAGGTAAAGCGGTAAGGTTCTAAACTCTTGGCTACCAAATAGAGCAATCGCACTTAAATCCCCCATTGAGAGCAAAAAGCTGATCGCAAAGGCATGCGCTAAGGGTTTACGCAACGCACGCAGCTCAATCACTTGCAAACGCTGCCACCCTTTAATGCCAAGGCTGGCACATAACCATTGATATTGCTGCGCGATATGCAGCATAGGTTGCGCCAATGTTTTCAACACATACGGCAATGCCATTAAGCCATTGACGGAAAAAACCACCCAATACGCTAAGCTAAATGCATCGGTCCAGATACGCAGTAACAGAAAAAGCCCGGTGCTGATAACAAGCCCTGGCGTGACCAAAATAATCGCGCCAATCAACTCTAATTGGTCCGCCTTACCGTTGTGCTGCTGCAGGCGCCAAGCGCGAGTCGTGATCAGTATGGCAACCCCAGCCGAAACAGCAACCACGCTTGCCAATAACGCCACTTGCAGTGAAGCCCAAAGCGCACGCCAGAATTGCTCATCGCTCAAGACGTGAAAAAGCTGCGAATTTAAACCGCTCAAGATGACCATCACCAGCGGCGGAAGTACTAACAGCAACGCAAGGAAGATCCATGCGCCGTCCCAGTATTGTGCTTTTCGATTGTCTCGACTAACCACATAATCACTCGCTTGACGCCCTGTGGTGATGGCTAACGGCTTCGCTAGACGTGAAATGGATAGAGACAGCAGCCCACATAACAGCATCTGCCACAGCGCAAGCAGCGCGCCGGCTTGTAAATCAAAATCAAATTTGATCGCCTGATAAATCGCCAGCTCAATCGTGGTTGATTTAGGCCCGCCGCCAAGTGCCATCACAGTGGCAAAACTGGTAAAACAGAGCATGAACACCAAACCACAGACATGAGGAAGCTGCTGACGCAAACGCGGCCATTCAACCCAACGAAATTTGTGCCAATGGCTCATGCCAAGATGCGCGCATAACTTATGTTGTTCAGCCGGGATCGACTCTAACGCTTGCAGCAATAAACGGCTGGTATACGGGAGATTAAAAAACAGATGCGCCAGTAAAATACCGTTTAATCCGTAAATGGAAAACGGCAGTTTGCTATCAAACCACGCGAGCAGCGAGGCGAGCAGACCGCTATTACCATAAATGGCCAACAAACCAAATACGCCCACCAGCACCGGAAGCACTAAGGTCGTTGCAAACAATTTGATCAGCAGCGCACGTCCCCAAAATCGACGACGGTAAAGTGCGTGAGCAACAGGAACCGCGAAACCAACACTGAGCAGCATCGACAAGCTGGCTTGGTAAAAACTAAATTGAGTAACATGGCGATAATACGGGTCTTGCCATACGTGCATCACATTTAAGCTGGGTGCTTGTAACAGCAACGCCGCCAACGCACTGATGACAAAGGTCGCGACAAGCATCGCGACCCCAATGCCTATTTTAGGAATAGCATTCAAACTTTATCGAACCTTAAAACGTTAAGGCGGTTTGCCACTCACGGATCCACGCTTTACGCATCTCAGACACCTCTTGTGCGCTAAAGGTAAGCGCCTTTGGTGGCACAACCAGCGTTTCAAAACCTTTCGGTAGCGCGACAGACGTCACAGGATACATCCAGTTTCCGGTTGGCATCACCGACTGAAATTGATCACTTAAAATAAAGTGCATGAACTCATCGGCCAATTTGCCGTTATCACTGTGTTTTACTTTCGCAGCGACTTCCACTTGCATGTAGTGTCCTTCGGCAAAATCGGCAGCCGCGTACTTAGCGTCATTTTCCGCAATCAAATGATAAGCTGGAGAGGTGGTGTAAGAGAGCACCAGATCGGACTCACCTTTTAGAAACATCGCATAGGCTTCTGACCAACCTTTGGTGACTGTCACCGTCTTATTGGCGAGCTGTTGCCATGCTAAATTGGCTTTCTCACCATAGACAGATTTCATCCACAGCAGTAAGCCTTGACCGGGTGTTGAAGTTCGCGGATCTTGATAAATCACTTTAAGATCATCGCGCTTTTCTACCAACTCTTTTAAGCTTTTTGGTGGGTTTGCTAATTTCTCTTTATTGTAAACAAAGGCAAAATAGCCGTAATCATAAGGAACAAATGTTTCATCACTCCAACCACCGGGTAGCGTGACTTGGCCCGTCTCGACATTATGATCTGCCAATAAGCCAGTCTGTTTGGCCTCGGCCATTAAGTTGTTGTCTAAACCGAGTACGATGTCTGCTTTACTGTTATTACCTTCAAGACGCAAACGGTTTAGGATCGATACCCCATCATCGAGTGCCACAAACTGAAGATCGCAAACGCATTGTGCTTCGAATGCTTTTTCAATCGCCGGTCCCGGGCCCCATTCTGATGCGAACGAGTCATAGGTATAAACGGTAAGGATATTGTCAGCGGCATGCGCTGAAAAAGAGGTGATGGTGGCAAGTGCAATGGTATTAAGAGTGGTGTTCAACTGGTCGCTCTCCTTGGTTGAGCGGCACAGGCTTGAGGAGGATGAGAATATTCCATTATTCCTATTCTGAGATCCTAACCCAATTCCTACGCCAGCATTATCTGGTTCAGGTTTACGGGTCCCAAGCTCACGCTTGATCTCAGCAGCATTCATTGAGATGAATGATTTGCTCCCCGTTGAGTGAGGTGGATTGTAATTGGAATTAACGCAATAAGCTACACCGTTGGGCGTGAGTCATATCCCCAACGTGGCACAAGCCCTTGTTCAACGCCTAAATGGTCCAAAATACGCGCCACTATAAAATCGACCAAGTCTTCAATTGACTGCGGCTGATGATAAAAACCGGGGGCAGCGGGCATAATGGTGACGCCCATTTGCGACAACTTGAGCATGTTTTCTAAATGTAAGGTGGAAAACGGAGTTTCGCGCACCACTAACACCAGTTGGCCACGCTCTTTCATCACTACATCGGCAGCACGTTCGATCAAATTATCGGACATGCCATGGGCAATCGCCGCAACGCTACCTGCCGAGCATGGGCACACCACCATCTGTTTTGGCGCAGCAGAGCCCGAAGCCACTGGTGAGAACCACTCTTCTTTGCCGCACACGACAAGCTGTGAGGCATCGCAGTGTAAATGTTCCACCAACGCTGCTTTGGCTGCCTCAGTCCCACTGGGCAACTTCAAACCGTGCTCGGTTGCAAGCACAACGCGCGCGGCTGAAGAGATCAGCAGATACACTCGGTAATCTGCAGCCAATAAACACTCCAACAGACGAAGTCCGTAAGGAGCACCTGAAGCGCCAGTAAAGGCTAAAGTGATGGCTTTCTGTTTTGTTGTCATAACTCTCTATTTCGTTTGTGTCGCGGGCATTACATGGCTTGATTCAACGCAAGCAGTAGCTTGTTATGAATACCTTCAAAGCCACCATTGCTCATCACCAAAATGTGATCGCCCGGCTGAGCTTCCTGCGCAATTTGCACGACGAAAGCATCAATATCATCATTCACTTGCGCTGGTTGTGAGCATTGGTCAGCCACATCCTGCACCGACCAAGCAAGATTGTTAGGCTGATAGAGATAAACTGAATCGGCTTGCTGTAATGACGCCGCTAAAGTTTGCTTATGTACGCCCAACTTCATCGTAGCCGAACGAGGCTCTAAAACCGCGATAATTTTCTGATCGCCTACCTTGTTACGTAAACCACCCAAAGTAAGTTCAATGGCCGTTGGATGATGAGCAAAATCGTCATACAACGTAATACCGTTCACTTCGCCTTTGAGCTCTAAACGACGTTTGGTATTGATAAATTTGCCCAAAGCTTGACAGGCTAAATCTGGAGTGACCCCTACGTGACGCGCTGCGCCAATCGCCATTAAGGCGTTATCGACATTATGATCGCCAACCAAATCCCAAGTCACGCGCCCCACGCGTTCATTGTCAAAGAACACATCAAATTGCGAACCATCACGCGTGATTTTTTCAGCTTTCCACTGCGCTTGCTCACCGGTAAACTCGGTTTCGCTCCAGCAGCCACGTGCGAGAACATCCGCTAATGCGCGCTCTTTTTGCGGAGCAAAAATACGGCCATTGCCCGGAACAGTGCGCACTAGATGATGAAATTGGCGCTTAATCGCTTCAAGATCGTCAAAAATGTCCGCATGATCAAACTCTAAATTATTCAACACTAAAGTGCGTGGATGATAATGGACAAACTTAGAACGCTTATCGAAAAAAGCGCTGTCATATTCATCGGCTTCAACCACAAAAAACATGCTTTCGCCCAAACGCGCAGAAATGCCAAAGTTGCCAAGTACGCCTCCCACCAAAAAGCCCGGTTGGTAACCGCAATCTTCTAAGATCCACGCCAACATGCTCGACGTGGTGGTTTTACCGTGTGTACCAGCCACCGCAAGGACCCAGCGGTCATGCAACAGGAACTCTTGCAACCATTGCGGGCCAGAGGTGTAACGCAAGTTGTGGTTCAGCACATATTCAACACACGGATTGCCGCGACTCATGGCGTTGCCAATCACCACCAAATCAGGCTTGGGCTCTAATTGAGCAGGGTCAAAGCCTTCGATAATCTCGATCCCTTGAGACTCCAATAACGTACTCATCGGTGGGTAAACGTTGGCGTCGCTGCCGGTAACTTTATGACCTAATTGCCGCGCTAAAACGGCAACACCGCCCATAAACGTACCGCAAATCCCAAGAATGTGAATATGCATAAATCCTAGCCTCGCACATGGCGTTGTGAGTGATTGCCTCCATTATCACCATCCATTTAAGAAAAGCGAGCATGTTTGCAACTTCTAAAAAGTCGACAAACAAATTGAGATCTCAATCTGTTACTTCATTACCATTAAAAAGATCTAAGCCCTAAAATCGCAGTGTTACCCAAACGTTATCAAATGGGTCACTCGTTTCGGCCGACATCCCAACAAGAGGATGCGTTGTGAAACAATCACTCCCCCCTATATAGCTATGTTAAGGAAATAACATGTCTGAGATTCGCACTCTTGGCGAGTTTATTGTTGAGAAACAACATGACTTCCCCCACGCAAGCGGTGATCTTTCATCTCTGTTGTCCTCTATTCGTCTTGCGGCAAAAATTGTTAATAGAGAAATCAACAAAGCAGGCCTTGCTGATATTACCGGTGCAGTTGGTACGGATAATATTCAAGGCGAAGAACAACAAAAACTCGATGTCTACGCCAACGAAAAATTTAAAGCGGCGCTTGAAGCGCGCGATCAAGTGTGTGGTGTCGCCAGTGAAGAAGAAGATGAAGCGGTTGCGTTCAGCAAAGAGCTCAACAAAAACGCAAAATACGTGGTGTTGATGGACCCGCTGGACGGCTCATCCAACATCGATGTCAATGTCTCTGTCGGCACGATTTTTTCTATTTATCGCCGCGTATCGCCAGTCGGCACGCCACCAACACAAGAAGACTTCTTACAACCCGGTAATAAACAGGTTGCGGCTGGTTATGTTATTTACGGCTCTTCAACCATGTTGGTGTATACCACCGGCAACGGCGTGAATGGCTTTACTTATGATCCGTCACTCGGCACTTTCTATCTTTCACACCCCAATATGATGACCTTCGATGATGGTAAAATTTACTCCATCAATGAAGGTAACTACATCCGCTTCCCAACCGGCGTCAAAAAATACATTAAATACTGCCAAGAGAATGTGCCTGAAGATAATCGCCCTTACACCTCACGTTACATTGGTTCGCTAGTGGCGGATTTTCACCGTAACCTGCTCAAAGGTGGGATCTATCTATACCCAAGCACGCAAAGCCATCCAAACGGCAAGCTGCGCCTATTGTATGAATGTAATCCAATGGCGTTTTTGATTGAACAAGCAGGCGGTATTGCTTCTGACGGTGTTAATCGCGTGTTGGATATTAAGCCGACAGAACTGCATCAACGTGTGCCATTCTTCTGCGGTTCAAAAAATATGGTCCATAAATTGGAAGAGTTCTTGGAACTCAATCGCGATTAAATCAGCTCAATGAGCGCCTAACTCTAGGCGCTTTTTTTATCGATAAATATGAGGCAAGACTCTCTTTTTACGGTTTACACCGTTTCCTATTTACCGCTAAAGTTGCAACACAAGCGTTTACGTTCTGTTAATCAACCCAAAACAATTCAAGTCCAGCGACGAAAAAGGAAATGCTAAATGAGCTTAAACAACGTTCCGGCAGGAAAATCACTGCCTGATGATATTTACGTGGTGATTGAAATTCCAGCCAACGCCGACCCAATCAAATACGAAGTCGACAAAGAATCTGGCGCAGTATTTGTGGACCGTTTCATGTCTTCACCTATGTTCTACCCATGCAACTACGGTTATGTGAATCACACCTTATCGCTCGATGGCGATCCTGTCGATGTGTTGGTGCCCACGCCTTATCCGCTCATGCCAGGATCGGTGATTCGCTGCCGCCCAGTTGGCGTATTGAAGATGACCGATGAGTCTGGTGAAGATGCCAAAGTGGTGGCGGTTCCTCACTCCAAGCTCACCAAAGAGTACGACCACATTCAAGACGTAAATGACCTGCCAGCACTACTGAAGGCGCAAATTACACAGTTCTTTGAACGCTATAAAGAGCTTGAAGCGGGCAAATGGGTCAAAGTCGATGGATGGGAAGATGCCGCTGCCGCGCGAGCTGAAATCCTGACTTCATTTGAACGCGCTCAAAAATAGTCACCATCATTAAACAGTCACGATAGTTATATACCCAAACAACTTGGAGTTGCAGGTAGGCGGCAAGTGAGTGAGTCCCCATTAGCATAGGCAAACTATGTGATTGGGGTGAACGAACGTAGCCAACACCGCTGCAGCTTCAAGTAGGAAGGGGATAAGTGTCGTTATAAATAAAAAGCCACATCCTGCTAATATGCGGTGTGGCTTTTTTATTTCCATTTTCAACGCCGTTCGTTAAACCCGTTGGCACCAGTCTCCAGAATCAATCACAGCAGTAAGACGGCTGTGATCTTGATAGAGATAAATCCACGCACGGCCAAATGGGGTTTCGATCGTTTCACGGCGATATTCGATGGGAATATCTTCTAAAAGATCGAGTTTTGCTAGTGTCTGCTCATCCACTCGATATACCTCACCGACTATCGATTGCTGTCCCTGAGCCAAGCCAGGATATGGACCTAGATCATACAGCGCATAGTCAGCCGGCGTGTAGAACGATCCTAACATTTCGCTTGTCTCAAGCAGATGCGCATTACTTTCACCACGGCGTAATGTGCCGTAGACAAAAACCAGATGTTGCATATGACTGTCCCTAGTTAAATTCAAACTGATACAAAAGATCCACCGCGCTATCTAAACCGGATACCGCTTCAACGTACAAATCCCTCATCAAGCGGTAACGCACGGTAAATTCGCCCACCGAGCTGAAAATACCAACACCATATTTCACTTGTAGCCCCGGTAAAATATAGCCGCTTACCGTCACTTGTGAATCATCACCGGAACCGGCCGTATCCAATTGCAGATCTTGCACGCCGAAGGCTTGACCAATTTCGCCCACCACCTTACCGCTTTGTGCCAAGCTCAAACCAATCAGGGCAGTGGTCATCGCATTACCACCCGCCTCGCCATCAATATTCTGACCACGAAGTAGGTAAGAAAGTGCATTAGCTTGTGGCATCGCGGGTTCTGAAAAAATGGAGACTGCGGGTTCATCGGCAGAGCCGGTCACTTTTACTCCTGCAATCACGCCATCTTGTGTGTTATCCGGGTTGCGCACCGCTTTAATCGAAACATAAGGTTGATCAACCGGTCCATTCATTAAAATTTTGCCTTCTTGGATCAGCAAATCTTGTCCAAAGGATCGATACGAACCATTTTGGATGTTTACTTCTCCAGTAATAAAAGGGCCTTTATCCTTTTGCGCCACATTGAGGCGGCCAATCAAGCCGCCTTGCAAACCAAAGGCACTGAGCCGGAAATCATCACCAATCGAGATGTTTACATTAGTTTCAACGTTAAATGGCATGGCGCTTTGCTCGCTCACAGGCTGTAAAGCAGCGTCCAATATCACTTGATCTTTGGAGACACCAATCGCGCTCGGAGGCAACTCTTCTACCACGATACGTCCCCAAGGCAGGTTAATATTCCCTGTCACAGTGGCCAGTTGAGGTTCTAGTGTGATGCTCATGTCTGGGATAACTTTAATCTTGACGATAGGCGGTAGATCCACCAATAGCTCATCGGCCAACACGCGCAGGTTGGCACGCCACTGCTCCATTTTCTGCCAGTCGGCATCCCCCTTGATACTCAACTCGCCATCCGCAGTTTGAATCGCTGCATTGAGCAAGGCTTGGTAACCATTAAAGTCCATCGCCACTCGGCCCGAGGTAACATCCAGCGGCGAAATATCGCCTTTGACGACAATGTCATCCACCACCACGCTGCCCATCACTTTCGGGTGCAACATCGGCCCACTGAAGGCAAGTTGACTGCTAATCTTCGATTTCGCTTGGCTATAATCCCCAAGCAGCGGCTGTAAAAAATCAATATTAAAGGTGGAAAGCGTTAATGCGCCATCCATCATTTTTTCTTTTGCCATTAGATCCGCAATGGTTATTTGCCCCGACAGATCGCCATTATCGGTCACATCCACTAGCCAACGAGCAAACAGCTTGTTCTGTTCAAGCGTACTTTCAATAGTGACGCTATCCCAACCTAAAGTAATGGCTTGGTCGATGTGCTGCGTGACTGCACCTTGGCTTAAGCTGAGTGACACTTTCGCTTGAGGCGCAGTATTGGGCGCCCATTGAGCTGTGAGACTGACATCGGCTTGGCCTTTAAGTTGAGTCTCTTGCGGTAAAAACATTGCGATTTGCTGAAAATCAAAATGGTTGAGAGAGAGCTCGGCCGCGCCACTTTGCCCCACAGTCGCGTCTTTATCTAAGCAGAGCGATGCTCCCTCTTGCTGCCAACAATGCGCGGCAATCGTAGCTTGTTGTTTCTCGATATTAACCGCAACAGGTGTCGCTTGGTTTAATAGCCACGGCCCTTGTTCTGTGGACAGTTGTACTCGTTCCAGCGCACCTTGCCACTGCATCGTCGGCTTATCTTCAAAAGATCCGCTGATCGCCAAGCTGGTTGAAATCAGATTTGAAATGACGTCTAAGCTCAGTTGATGCTGCGCCTGCGTACCTGAAAAACGCAAGTCCACACTATCAACTAACTGCTGCTGGTAGCTCAACTGGCTCGCCTGCAATTTCACTTCGGCTTGTGGCACAGGAAGTGGCGTAACATCACCAGTTAAAGTCACCTGCTTTAAAGTCGCTTGTTGCTGCCAAGCAAGATCATTTGCATTGAGGCGCAGCTTGATTTGTGGCTGCTGTAAATCACCACGCAGATAAATATCGCCAATCACTTTGCCGTGCAAATCAGGAACACTTTTCGCCAAATCAGCAAAATCAACCGATAAGCCCATACGCCACTCTTTATCCAGCTCACCTTTGGCCGTAATCTGGTTGGGTCCATGGGCTAACGTTAAGCCGCTGGTCGACACAGTAAAAGCGCCTTTCCCTGTCATATCTGATGCGTTTAATTGACCTTCAATATTCAGTGGGTAGCCACGCAACACACCCTCAATATCCAAAATAGGCAGCGCAACGTTCCAACCGCCCTGCTCGGTCAGCTCACCCGTGGTTTCGAGCTTACCGCTGATCACGCCTTCGGCTTGCGGCCACTGTAATCCCGGCTGAATCTGTTCTAAATTCAGCGCCGCTTGCCAGTGAATTGGGGCTTGCCAGTTGGCCATCACTTGGCCAGCAATTTGCCCCCCTAAAGTGTCGATTAGCAAAGAATCTAAGTTGATTTGCTGTAAAGTGCCTTTACCAGCAACATCCAGCGTCACATCGGGCAGATCTTTACCTTGCAGTTGGCCATTGAGCGCCACGCTATATCCGTCGAGTGAACCTTGAGTTTTTAAACTCGGTACGCGAACAAAATAGTCTCCTTGCCCAATCAATGGCCACTGTGCTTGAACATCATCCAACGAAATATCAAACGGGATCTCAGGTTGCAGTAGCGCCAATTGCGCATTTAAGTTTGCTTGCGCAAGCCCGCCCAGTTTCGCGTTGAGCGTTAAATCACCCAAGCTACCCGAAGCCTCTAGTGCCAGTATTTGCCCCTGAGCTTCGGCCATTTTGAGCGTGCTTTTTAAAGAGAGATTGAGCGGATAGTCTCCCTTCAACTGCGCATCAGCTTTTAGGTTGGCAATCAATTGTGGCAGCTCAAGCTCAAGTGATTTTAATGAAACACTGCTCTGATAAGCATTGGCGACCAAACCAAGATGCTTGACAACCAAAGGCTCAGCTTGCTGAAGAGTAAACTGGTTGATATCAAAACGCTCCACTTCCAATTGCAGCGGAATGATCACTTCTGGCAAGGTGATGGGCGTTTTCACCGCAGGTGCCGCCGTCGATGATACGGTTGTGGATGGAGTGGATTTGGATTGTGCGCTTGAGGCTGAATCTGCCTCGTCATTGGTCGCAAGCTTCAGTTGAATATCGCTCCAACTGGTTTTGCCAATCCGTAAGCGATTACCTTGAAATGAGGCATGAGTAGAAAATTGCTTCCATGCCAGCGTATTACCCAAAATATCCAGCTGAATATCATTGAGCTCCACACGGCCAACCTTAATTGGCACCGGTGTAGAGATTGACGTAATGGGATCAGAGGCAGACGAAGGCTCACCTTGCGTCGAAGGGGGAAGCTCTGGCAGTGCCAGCCTTAATCCACTGATCGCCAGTTCATTTAAGCAAATTGAAGGCTCCAATAAGCAGCTAGCACTTATGGCTAATGTCACTCGCTGTACATCGAGATCGAGCTTTAATGCTTCATCGGAAAAGGTGACTTGGTTGAGCGTGAAACGTGGAAAAATTGCACCTTGAGCGCTGGCAACCTGCAGTTGTGGCAGCGCTTTTTGCGCTCCCCACAACAGACCGTTAAGCCCTGTATTGGTAAACAACAAGGCTGCGAGTGCAATAAATACCGCGCCCAACAAGGTGAATAAAATCGCCGATGCCCATTTGGTTATCTTCAACATCACTTTGGTCATAGTTCAGGCCCCAAGGTGAAATGCAGCTGAAATTCATCGCCGGGATTAGCGTCAAGCCCCCATGCAAAATCTAAGCGGATCGGTCCAACCGGAGAAGCCCAGCGAATCCCGGCTCCCACACCAGTTTTCCAATCCGGCGAGTTATTAAAGGCATCGCCGTAATCGACAAACAGTGCGCCCCACCAATTTCCAACCAAGCGATATTGATACTCCAACGAACTGGTGGCGATGTATTTGGCCCCAGTCAGTGCGCCGCTGGCATCTTTAGGTGAGATAGATTGATAGCTATACCCCCGTAAATTGTTATCGCCACCAGCAAAGAAGCGCAGAGAAGGCGAGAGTTTGTCAAACTCTTCACTGAAGTTTGCGCCGCCGTCTAAACGCAATAAACCACGGTGGTTTTGCCCAGCGCTGCGTATCCAAGCAGTGCCCGCCAACAACCGCACCACACGCGTTTCAGAGACGAAATTTGGATCGCCATACTCAAGTGTGATGCTCTGTTTATCGCCCCACATCGGCATTGAACCACCACGAACACGCGTACGAGAATAGGTCGCTCCCGGTAATACAAACTGGCCGACATCGCTTTGCAAACCTTGTTCGTAGTTTTCTATCAAATAACGAACGAATAGGGTTCGATGCCAACCACCATCACGCAGCCAGTGGCGTTCAAACGATAAGTTAGACTCCAAACTCTTCGTATCACGGTTATCGACATTCTTCATTCCATACTGAATTCGATAATATTCACGCCGCACATCTTCTAGCGGTATTTTGTAGCCAGCGGTAATGGTCTGCTCTGGGGCAGAAAGGGAGAAACTGCTATCAAAACTGTGGCCGAGGCTGTTAACCCAAGGTTTCTTCCACTTGAATGAACCACGCACTCCCACATCCGTTGAGTAACCTAAACCGGTTTCAAGCTGATTTCGAGCTTGCGGTGCAAGGGAAACCTTCATCGGCAGTTCGCGACCGTTCTCCAGTTGGCTAAGATCGGGTTCAACAAAAACAGAGGAAAACCAATCGGTATTGGATAAGTTTTGGTTATATTCCCCTACCTTGGAAACAAGGTAAGGATCATTGGTTTTATAGGGCTGAAGTGAGCGAACTCGCTGATCTTCAATTTGGCTACCAGTAATGAGCGAGGGACCAAAATGATAACGAATACCACTGTTAAAATGAAGGCGTACGAAAGCTTCATTCAACTCTGGCGCAACTTCCAAACGGCTTAATTCAAAATTCCCGTTAAAATAACCTTTTTGCAACGCTAAGTTGCGGATACCCGATTTCAAAGCATCGTACTGGCCATGATTAACCGCCGCGCCCACTTTAAGGGCATTGCGGTTAATGAGATTGGCAAAATCAGCATCAGATTCAGCTTCCCCGCTGATCACCACATCCATCTCTTTAATGGTTGTTAGCAGTCCTGGATTGATATTGACCATCAGCTCTTGCTCATCGCTCACCACCACAAACTCAAATTGAGGATGGTAGTAACCCAACGCGACAAGCGCTTCCGTCATGCTTTTCTCTAAACGAGATTGAAAACGAAGATGCGTTGAATAGTCGCTCTCTGGAATCGACGATAAATAGGCTTCAACGTTGTTTTCTAATTCACCCTCTAAACCATTAATGGTTAACGCCACCTTGGCATACACCGAAGTGGAAATAAGTAGCATCGTGAATAGAACTGGTAATGATTTTCGTCTCATGCTTAATTAAAGGAACAGTTGAGTAAACAGATCGTTAATGGATGGAAATCATACCGCCAATAGCAAGCTCCGTCTGTATGAAATCAGTCAATTATTCGGGCTGAATGTGAAACAGTGGCTCAACAACAATAAATAAAGCCAAAAATCGGTACACAAAAGGAAAGCTCATGCTCAATAAACAAACAATGGTCAGCGCACAAACAGCACTGAAAGGACGAGAAACCCCTATGTCAGTGGAGGAAATTCATTACGTTAACCACAGCAACATCACTGAGCAGCCTAATGAGCATCAGCAACAAATAGTGATTGGTATGGGCTGTTTTTGGGGCGCTGAACGCTTATTTTGGCAACTCGATGGTGTGGTGTCGACTTCAGTAGGCTATGCCGGCGGCTTTACCCCAAACCCAACTTACGAAGAAGTATGCAGTGGTGAAACTGGCCATACTGAAGTGGTACGCGTAATCTTTGATCCACAGCGCTTGCCATTAGAAAAGCTATTAAGTCATTTTTGGGAAAAGCACGATCCGACCCAAGGCATGCGTCAAGGTAACGATAAAGGCACTCAGTATCGCTCCGCTATCTATACCTATTCAGAACAACAACAGCAAATAGCACAAGCCTCAAAGCAGCGATACCAGCAGGCGTTGTCAGCCAGTCAACGAGCCTTAATTACCACCGAAATTGCACCCGCTGGTCCTTACTACTACGCCGAAAGCTATCATCAACAATATTTAGCTAAAAATCCGAATGGTTATTGTGGGTTAGGAGGAACAGGCATCTGCTTCCCACCCCAGCTCAGCGAATAAAGCGTGTAGAATTGAGGCTTTGTTAGCATTTTGTTAACCGCTTAATGGCCTCTTTTCGTGGTTTTATTGATTCTATGCTATACCTTTGTTGCTCAACTAAAAGGGACCCCTACAATGAAAAGTAAACGAGTGATCGCCATTCTAATGGCCTGCTGTCCAGCGCTTGCCATGGCACACAACATTACCCAAGGTCAGCAAGTTGCTGATGTTTCAGTGGAAAAATATGGTGAAATCATCCTACAAGATGATAAAACGGCCTTTCAAACTTGGGATACCAGCCAACTGCTAGGCAAAGTGCGCGTCATTCAAGCCATTGCTGGTCGCAGCAGTGCTAAAGCGTTAAATGCACCATTGATGGCTGCCATTACGGCCGCACAATTTCCCGCAGAAAGTTATCAAACCACCTCGATCATCAACCAAGATGATGCGATTTGGGGCACAGGATCGTTTGTCAAATCTTCCGCTCAAGACAGCAAGAAAGAGTTTCCGTGGTCTTCCATGGTGCTAGATGAAGCGGGAAATGTAGCCAAAGCGTGGGATTTAAAAGAGGAATTATCAACGATCATCGTTCAAGATAAGCAAGGTAAGGTACTGTTTGTTAAGGAAGGTGCATTGAGTGATGAGGAAATTCAAACGGTTTTAGGCTTGATCAAACAGAATTTATAATAACCTTAGGTGGCCGATAACACGGCTGCCTTTGCTAAACATATCGTGGTGAAAGGTGCTTTTATAAAAATAAGAGTACGCTTTATTCTCACAATATTGTTATATTATAACAATTATCATTTTACTACTGTATTGGTT
>NZ_CAWPDB010000076.1:0-3020 GCF_963886625.1 Vibrio sp. V23_P3S9T160 | reverse complement strand
AATTTTGTGGTTATTCCACGTACGATAGATAAAAAAGCCAGCCAGTAAAAAAATAATAATTGGAAATACAAATTTAGACATATTTTTAAAGCCTTGTGGATTAGGGGTGAGTCAATAAATATGAGATGGTATTCGCGATATCTGCTACATCTTTATGACCGGAGGTGATGACTAAATATTTGCCTTTCACAATAAAGGTTGGAACGGCATTGATTTGGCCTTTTACTGAAATATCATCAGCGAGCTGAATCTCTTGGAATAACTGTTTTTGCTGCTCATCATCTAACGAATACGGGCTGATTAGCCCTCGTTGGCTGAAGGCCAAATCAATCGCTTCTTTACGCTCACTTAACGTTACTTCTTCATCCATTTGCACGACCGAAAATAGCTGTTCCATCATGGCATGATCGGGAATTGCTCCCAGTTGCATCACGGCTGAATAGTAAATCATGGCTCCAATCTGTGCGCCTTCGTTAAAGGTGACATGCAGTTTACCAAATGTTTCGCCTGTTATTTTCTCTAGCTCTGGGATGACCTTTTCCATTGAACGACAGTGTCCGCAAGTCAGCGAAAACACTTCCGTGACGGCTGGCAGGCGGTATGTTGCAAGACTTACGGGAAGCTCATCATATTGTTTCCCTTTTTGTGGCGTAGTGTTGTCACCGCAGCCTGCTAGAATCAGTAGTGTTGTGATGAGAGTCAACCAATAGCGTGTGTTTTTTTTCATAACGAGTATTGAGTTAAAAAAGAATACTTGAATTCTAACGGCTTACCGTGACAAGGAAAACAGAAACAACCACGAAATTGCTACCAAATATATATAAAGTTTTACAGTCTTGGCCGATACAGTTTAGGTAGTAAGAGAATGGAGTGATGCTTGAATGAAGTATTTAGCCTTACCGTTATTGATGTTGTTAACGGGGTGTGGAACATTAGCCACCGCAGATCGAATGTTTAGCGACAATCTATTGGATGCAGCGCCAAAAGGTGATTTTGACGTGCTCTACCCTGAATGGGGCTATGCGCCGAAGATTGCTTCAACAGGTGTTCAAGGACCGATGGGACAGCAGCGCGTGAGTAGCTATGATTCTTTGCAAAGTTTTTTATTGAAGAATGGCGTTGATTACGAGGTTCTCCCGGGTAACCACATTATGGTTAAATTGAAAGATACGGTGAAATTTGAAACGGGCTCGTCCACCGTCTCCTCTGGCTCTGGTGATTGGCTTACTATGATGGGAAGTTATTTAGCCTCAGAACCCGGTATTGATATTGTGATTGATGGCCATACGGACAGTAGTGGAGCGCCAACTTTTAATGATGGTTTGTCTGAACGTCGAGCGAAAGCGGTAAAGAACACTTTAGTGAAAAGTAATGTGGCGATGGACTCTATTTTTACCCGTGGATATGGTGAATATGTTCCGGCTTGTACGAATAAAACCAATGCAGGTAAAGCATGTAACCGTCGTGTGGAAGTGTTATTTATTGTTTCCAATAATTAAGTTATGCCTTTTGGTGGCGTGCCTTTTAAGTGATGTATCTCTTTTCACACGCGACAAGATCAAAAAAGCCCAGCGAATGACTCGCTGGGCTTTTGCATTAAAAATAAGAAGACTTAAGCAAGCAGCTCTTGCGCTTGTTTCACCACGTTTTCAGTCGTAAAGCCGAACATTTTGAACAGTTGATCCGCCGGTGCTGACTCACCAAAGGTAGTCATACCGATGATCTTGCCGCCAAAACCCACGTACTTGTACCAGAAATCCGCGATACCTGCTTCAATTGCAATACGCTTAGTCACGGCTGCTGGTAGTACGGCTTCGCGGTAGGCTGCGTCTTGTTTATCAAATGCATCGGTCGATGGCATCGAAACTACGCGTACTTTCTTACCTTCGGCTGTAAGTTGCTCTGCCGCTTTCACCGCCAGTTCAACTTCAGAGCCAGTGGCAATCAGGATAAGCTTAGGCTGACCCGCGCACTCTTTTAGGATGTAACCACCTTTCGCAATATCCGCAACTTGCGTTTCACTGCGTGGCTGCTGCGCTAGGTTTTGACGAGAGAAAATCAGCGCTGATGGGCCATCTTTACGCTCAATCGCCAACTTCCATGCGACGGCTGATTCCACTTGGTCACACGGACGCCATGTGCTCATGTTCGGTGTCAAACGCAGTGAAGCCACTTGCTCAACCGGTTGATGGGTTGGGCCATCTTCACCCAACCCGATAGAGTCGTGTGTGTACACTTGAATGTTCTGAATTTTCATCAGCGCGGCCATACGCATTGCATTACGGGCGTATTCCATAAACATCAGGAAGGTCGCGCCGTAAGGAACGAAGCCACCGTGCAGCGCGATACCATTCATGATGGCAGTCATACCGAATTCACGCACACCATAGTGAATGTAGTTACCCGAGAAGTCTTCCGCCGTGAGCGATTGAGAGCCCGACCACATGGTGAGGTTAGACGGTGCCAAGTCCGCCGAGCCGCCCATAAATTCGGGCAGCATTTTACCAAACGCTTCCAGCGCATTTTGTGACGCTTTACGTGACGCAATATTGGCTGGGTTGGCTTGAAGGTCAGCGATAATTTGACTCGCTTTCGCTTCCCATTCTGCTGGCAACTCGCCATTTACGCGGCGTTTGAACTCAGCGGCTTCGGCTGGGTAGGCGGCGGCGTAGGCTTCAAACTTGGCGTTCCAATCGGTTTCTTTCGCTTGGCCAGCTTCTTTGGCATCCCACTGCGCGTAAATGTCGGCAGGGATGTGGAAAGGTGCATGC
This sequence comes from Vibrio sp. V23_P3S9T160, assembly GCF_963886625.1. NCBI lineage: Bacteria > Pseudomonadati > Pseudomonadota > Gammaproteobacteria > Vibrionales > Vibrionaceae > Vibrio > Vibrio sp. V23_P3S9T160. The sequence continues at coordinate 249 of NZ_CAWPDB010000076.1, read as the reverse complement.
GGCCAACCCAAGAATTCACGCGCTGCTTTGATTTCTTCAGCGCCTAAAGGGGCACCGTGACAGTCGTGTGAGCCCGCTTTGTTTGGCGAGCCAAAACCGATGATGGTTTTGGTGCAAATCAAGGTTGGACGAGGGTCTGCTTTTGCAGCCTCAATCGCGGCATTAATCGCTTCAGCGTTATGGCCATCAACCGCAGCAATAACATGCCAGCCGTACGCTTCAAAACGTTTTGGCGTGTCATCAGAGAAC
>NZ_CAWPDB010000075.1:0-3041 GCF_963886625.1 Vibrio sp. V23_P3S9T160 | reverse complement strand
ACTAAGTTTTCCCATTAAAATTTATATATTGATTTTGCTGAGGCTCAATAAAGCATAACGCCGCGTTAAGGGGCGCAGGCACGCAATACAAAAGTAACCGCATAGCACCTTAACCACTAAACCTTACGCAAATTGAAAATGCCACGCGTGCCAAGTCCCGCTTTAACGCTTTGTTAGGCATTTTCCAACGTGCTGATTTTATTACTTAATTCCCAACATTCTAATGACTCACCATCACTATCCACAACAATGTTTTTATAAATGAATCCATTTTTGCGAACAACATTAAGTGACGCAGAGTTCTCAGAAGATATCAATGCAAAGACAACTTTGACCAAACCAGATTCAAACGCTATTTGGCAAAGTTTGTTAACTGCTAAAGTTGCAATACCTTTACCTTGATGGCTAGAAGAAACGTTGTAGCCAATTTCAACTCGACCGCCGTTCGGTGGATTCTTGAAACCACAACTGCCAATTAACTGGTCATTTGACGTCATAAAGTATGGTAAAGACCAAACTTCACATATCGAATCACGATAATGATTAAGAGAGCGCTCTAAAACATGATTTGGAGGAACTCCGTCGATCATATACTTGAGATCAGATTGACCATAACGCAACATTTTTAGCTCATTTTCATTTAGCTGAATGAGTTCCATAATTTCCTTATGCCTAACGCCCGGTTAAGGGGCAGCCAACGCCATTACCAAGCTTCCGCATAACACCGTAACCACAAAAAGCAACGCATGGTAAAAATGCCACGCGTTGGCTGTCCCTCTTGAACCGTTTGTTATGCTTAAGCTTCAATGACTTACGTTTTACCAAAAGCAAGATTAACTCAGCTTTGATGCACAAAAAAAACCCGAAAACCAAAAAAAACTGAAATGACTCATAATTTTGAAAATCAGACTTTGAACTTTTGCAGTCAAAACTCAAAAACCTAAGATCAAATTTCTGATTGAGCCAACCGCCTTCACCTCGCGCTTGCCCGAAAATTGACTGAGGCAACTCTCAGAATTTTTAGCGCCAAAGAATAAGTGTCCAGAAAACAGCGCCCACTGAAGCTAACTTGCCGACAAACGCGAAACCAACCAGCCGAAGGAGCAAAGAAAAGCCATAAACCACTGTTTTGAAATGATTAAGCATAACGCCCGGTTAAGGGGCAGCCAACGCCACTGACAACTTAACGCATAACACCGTAACCACAAAAACCAACGCATGATAAAAATGCCACGCGTTGGCTGTCCCTCTTGAAGCGTTTGTTATGTGTTTGTTTACGCCATACCAACATAACCGGCTTGCTCTTGGAGTCTTTTACACCACGCTTGAATATTGGGGTAATCGGATAAGTTAAATCCACCCTCATCAGCAACATGCGTATAAGCGTACAGTGCAATATCAGCAATCGTGAGTTGCTTACCGACAAGGTAATCCGTTTGAGCTAAGCGACTTTGCATTATTGATAAGGCTTTATTACCTCCAGGTTGTAAGGCGTGATATTCATCTAACCTTGACTCTGGCATACCTTGATATTTTTGGATAAAACGGGCCACTGCAATAAATGGCTCATGACTGTATTGTTCAAAGAACAACCATTCGTACATTTTAGCCTTTTCATATTTGTCACTAGGGATCAACGCTGTACCATCTGCAAAATAGCCAAGAATTGCGTTCGACTCTGACAAACAACGGCCATCATCCAAAACAACTGCGGGTATTTTTCCGTTTGGGTTAATGGATAAAAACTCAGCTGTTTTTGTGTCACCTTTTAAAATATTGACGTGATGCCATTCATGTTCAATGCCTAAGAAAGCAAGCAACAGCTTGACCTTGTAACAGTTGCCAGATTGGATATCTCCATAAACCTTCACTACAAATCTCCTTTTGTAAACTCAAAAACACATAACGCCCGGTTAAGGGGCTGACAACGCAAAAACACTAAACCTAAAATAACAGCCGTAATCACAAAAGCTGATTTGAACAAAAACCGCCACGCGTTGGCAGTCCCTCTTTAACCGTTTGTTATGGCTAACAACTCTCTGATTTATCGAACAAAACTTTCAAGGCAAATCTAACCTTTCATCTCGACATTCATAAGAGCCCATTTCAAACTCTCGACAAATCCAAGGTCGATTCTCATAAATCGTGCACATGAATGTTTCTCGGTCTAAAGCTGAGCACCAACCATCCGCCAAACGTAGCATGGTTTCCCTACCCCATTGGTCGAAAGCAATGTGTTGCTCTGGCACACCTGTATCTGTAATGATCATGACCTCTAAACGACAGCAACAAGCCTGGCAGTTTGAGCAAGAAATTTCCGTACTAGATACATTTTTAATTGGAATTGTCATCGTGTTCTTCAAATCAGTGCAATCGCAGCATAGTACTCCAATTTGAACCAATTTATCGACATTCGTGACCAACTCAATTTGGTAGCCATAACGCCCGGTTAAGGGGCAACCAACGCTACTACCAAGCTTCCGCATAACACCGTAACCACAAAAAACAACGCATAATAAAAATGCCACGCGTTGGTTGTCCCTCTTGAACCGTTTGTTATGTAACTATCTAACGGCAATAGAAATTTCTACAGAATTAGCACTTTTGTAATACTCAAAGTCTGTTGTATACGCTCGTTCGTGAGGACAGTGTTCAGAAGCAAAATAATTCCAAACCTCATTCCACAAATCGATAACTACTTGTGGCATTTCACCAGTAGCTGAAAAAGTCACGTACTTACCAGAGGAAACATTCGTTTTTACTGATTCTGACAATAATTGTGCTGATAATGTGTCCGAACAAGCGATAACATCGAAAGCACCAGTAAAATCAGATTCATAGTTTGTGTATAAACCATACACTTTTGACTTGTCGGTTAACTTTGGAACTGCATTTAAGTAAAATTTTTCCCAAAGATTTCCGATTTTTGCAGTCATAGGATTCATTTCATCTGCATTAGTCGTACGAACGACGAACCCCGTAACCTCAAAACCATTAATTTCACTGATGTTCATTTTTTCTCCTAGTTACATAACGCCCGG
>NZ_CAWPDB010000074.1:0-5505 GCF_963886625.1 Vibrio sp. V23_P3S9T160 | reverse complement strand
CAATCAGTTGGAGTTCCTATGAATTTTAAAAATGTATCTGTATTTTTTTTATGTATATTTGTTTGTTTTAGTGTAAATGCAAAACAGTGTAAAAAAGGTCAGCCTTGTGGTAACTCTTGTATTTCATGGAGCAAAACGTGCAGAATAAATTCTTATAGTAGTCAATCAGTTAAAAGACAGGTGGTTTCTAATACTACAAATTCTCAATATATCTATCCTGCTATCTATGTAGTAACAGCGGATAAATTAAATGTACGTGATAATCCATTTTCTACAAAAGAAATAGTAGGTTACCTTGAGAAAGGCCAGGAAATATTGGTTCAGGATGTAGTGACTGACTGGGCAATGATTATCTACAATGAAAAATTTTATTGGGTAAGTAAAGAATATATAAAATTCGTTAGAAAATAATTGCTTATAACAAACGCTTCAAGAGGGACTTCCAACGCGTGGCATTTTTATTATGCGTTGATTTCGGTGGTTACAGTGTTATGCGGAAACTTGGTAGTAGCGTTGTCAGCCCCTTAAGCGGGCGTTATGTTTTTATTAGTTGAGGCCAGTGAAATGGACGAATGGGTTTTAAAGCAATTGCGAGCGCAGGTGATTTCTGATTTAAAAAATCATATTCCTACTGGATATTTTAGTCAGAATTTAGAAAGTATGGCATTCAGTGATGCCTTCAAAAATCATGAGTATCTTTCAATAGAGAATAAATGGGGATACCTCGCAGCTAAAGTAGGTAAAAAAATTTACTTTGATCAGTCAGAAAATTTATTACCTCGAGAGCTAGCAGCGTGCGATGTTCTAATGAACTTAGGGTTCTTGGCGTCATCAAAAGCTTGCCTGAATGTTTGCGAACAAATAGAACAAAAAGCGATTGAGAATGGAGTATCAGATAGGAATTCTGGAAAAGTGGCTAATCAATTCAAAAATCAACATATACCTACTTATCATATGAACATAAAGGGTGCACTTGAACAGTATTTACAGCACTTCAGTGAAGAAGAAGCAAAGCCTTATCTTTCTCTGCTTTCTGAAGTAAGTGGGCATCGGACTCACAAGCCCCAAATTACTGAAGATATTCTTGAGATTAAACCTAACTTCATGGGTATGGGACTGAATTTAAATGCATTATTGCGTAGAGCTAGGAGAAAAACATAACAAACGCTTCAAGAGGGACAGCCAACGCGTGGCAATTTTATTATGCGTTGGTTTGTGTGATTACGGTGTTATGCGGTAAGTTGATAGTAGCGTTGTCTGCCCCTTAAGCGGGCGTTAGCTGAATAAGTTGGAAATCGAAAGTATGGAATGGGTTAACAAATTATTAATATTCCTTATAGCGGTATATTGGACAGGAGATCGCGTTAGAGCCAATCCTCATATTGAACAATTAATCGTAGTCACGGAAAGTGGTTTTAAAGAGCTCATAAGTTCTCTCAAAGAACTTAAAATCGTTAACGCTTTAAACTTCTTGTCGAAGTTATATGGAATTACGACTCTCTTGGCTTTTGTCGGACTTTTCTTCGCTACCAAAGTAGACTTAAGTTCTGGAACCAGAGAACTTATAGTTCTTACATTGGGTGTGGCATTTTTAATGTTCGGCTCAATTAAGTGGGTTTTAGGCAGCCATAAAAAGTTCATTTCTTCAAATAAGCTATTAATTTTTATATTCTTATCTTGGCCATTTTGGCTAGCTTGGTTGGAGGTTTCGGAAGGAGTCTCTGTTTTTGAACAAATGTTTATTCCATTTAATCGCCTTTGGGTTCTGAGTGGTTTTAGTGACTTCAGCATTTACGGTATTTGGGTGAAGGCAGGAATACTGTCTGCACTTTCCCTTGTTTTAATTTTGTTCTATTACTGCATTACATGGGCCTTTTCGCTGTTTTTAACACTTATATCCATTTGTTTAGTGTTGTTTCCAGTATATTTGGCAAAGATCATAGATAGTATTTGGCCATCGGATACATTTTTCTTTTTTACAATGCTTGTATTTTTCGTGCTGACAATATTCAGCTAACAAACGGCTCAAGAGGGATTGTCAACGCTTGGCGGTTTTAGTGCAAAATTAAAGTTCAGTGTTTACGGTATGTTTTTTGAGTTCGGCGGTGCGTTGTCAACCCCTTAGCCGGGCGTTATGCAACTCAGGTAAATTTAGGGGTTCAATCTTTTGAGGTTTCTCCGGCCATTCGTTTTGTGTTGTCGGCAAATGAGCACTTTTACCCTCAAATTAGTGGTTAACTTAAACCGTAAAACAGACAAGGTTCTTTGTTTGCCTCAATCAGTTTTAGCGCTGGTTCGTTGCCAATTCAGCGTGCGCAAAGTGTGGAAAGGGCAAGTTTATCGATCATTTTACTTTTGCTGAAGTTGTCGCTCGTTGAGTTTGTCTGATTCAAAAGCTTGGTTTGTTGTTGAAAGGTGGACTTTGTTTTGGCAGCTCATTTATCACAGTTCTTGCTTGGGTTGATTCTTGAATCACTCAACCATTGCAATTGTGGTTTTTGATCGAGTAAAGTCAGTTTATCTTATTGAATTTGCATAACAAACGGCTCAAGAGGGATTGCCAACGCTTGGCGGTTTTAGTGCAAAATTGCAGTTCAGTGTTTACAGTGTGTTTTTTAAGTTCGGCGGTGCGTTGTCAACCCCTTAGCCGGGCGTTAGGCAAGGTGAGTTTTTATCAGCTAAATCGAGTTGAAATTGAACGGTAAATTCGATGTTCTCATTGCTGAACTTAAGCAATAAATAATCATCACCTATTTGTTGTTTCTTGATCGCGTTGAGTTGCTTAGCGCTGTAAATTCAGCGGCAAAATAACCTTCAGCATCCAAACGTCCGCCGAGCATGCTACGCTCGTCACTTTTCTTCCAAACCGCTCAATTTGAGTTTTTTTGTTTCTTTGCTGATTTAGCATTTTGGTTTATAAATGAATCGGTTAGTTTGTTTTAAGTTTACAAAAAAGCTCGTTCTTTGGTTTTGAAAGTATCGTTGTCAATCGGTTGGCCTAACAAACGGCTCAAGAGGGATTGCCAACGCGTGGCGGCTTTAGTGCAAAATTGAAGTTCAGCATTTACGGTGTGTTTTTTAAGTTCGACGGTGCGTTGTCAACCCCTTAGCCGGGCGTTAGGCTTACGTCGAGATAATCAAATTTTCAATAGAGTTATCNTTGGTTTATAAATGAATCGGTTAGTTTGTTTTAAGTTTACAAAAAAGCTCGTTCTTTGGTTTTGAAAGTATCGTTGTCAATCGGTTGGCCTAACAAACGGCTCAAGAGGGATTGCCAACGCGTGGCGGCTTTAGTGCAAAATTGAAGTTCAGCATTTACGGTGTGTTTTTTAAGTTCGACGGTGCGTTGTCAACCCCTTAGCCGGGCGTTATGTGAATAGGAGGTTTCAGTGAACAAGTTAGTCAAAGAACGCTTCGATGAATATCCGGAAAATGCTCGTGTTAGGCTAGAGGAGCTGCGAAATCTAGTCTTTCAAATCGCATCTGATTTGGAGCTGGGTGAAGTCGATGAAACTCTAAAGTGGGGTGAACCTAGCTATAGTGTAAAAACAGGCAGCCCACTAAGAATGGACTGGAAGCTAAAATCTTCTAACAACTATTACCTGTTCTTTAATTGCCAAACTAAGTTAGTCGATACATTTCGAGAATTGTATGGTGAAGAACTGGTGTTTCAGGGAAACAGAGCAATCGTTCTGTCCATATCGCAAGTGTTGCCAGAAACAGCAATCAAGTCCTGTTTAGAGTTGGCTTTAACCTATCAGCAGCGTAAACATTTACCTCTTTTGGGCGCGTGAAAAATTCACATAACAAAGCGTTCAAGAGGGATTCCCAACGCTCGGCATTTTGGGTTTGATTCCGCTTCAGTGATTACGGCACAATGGTTTAGGTTGGGTGGTCTGCGTTGCTCACCCCTTAACGCGGCGTTAGGCATAAGGAAATTATGGAACTCATTCAGCTAAATGAGAGTGAGCTAAAAATGTTGCGTGATGGTCAATCTGAGCTCAAGTATATGATTGACGGAATTCCACCAAATCATGTTTTAGAACGCTCTCTTAATCATTATCGTGATTCAATTTGTGAAGTTTGGTCTTTACCATACTTTATAAAGTCAAATGACCAGCTAATTGGTAGTTGTGGATTCAAGAACCCACCGTTCAACTGTCGAGTTGAAATCGGTTACAACGTAGCTTTTGGGGCTCAAGACAAAAGTATTGCAACATTTGCAGTTAACAAACTTTGCCAAATTGCGTTTGAATCTGGTTTAGTCAAAGTTGTCTTTGCATTAATCTCTTCTAAAAATTCGGCGTCACTAAATGTTGTTCGCAAAAATGGATTTATTTATAAAAATATTGCTGTGGATAGTGATGGCGAATCATTATAATGCTGGGAATTAAGCAATAATATCAATGCGTTGGAAAATGCCTAACAAACGCTTCAAGAGGGACTTCCAACGCGTGGCATTTTTATTATGCGTTGGTTTTTGTGTTTACGGTGTTATGCGGAAACTTGGTAGTAGCGTTGTCAGCCCCTTAAGCGGGCGTTATGTGAATATGTGGGTTTTGTGAACAACAAAGAGATTGATAATGGTAAATTTTACTTTTGGGAAGTGGATTTCTGAACCGAAAGTCAGTGAAGTCACTTCCGAGTTTGTTTCGATAACAACCGAGCCGAAAACTGATTTTTGGCAACGTTCTTATTATGGATTTCGTAATGAAAATGCCCCTGCATTATTGATTGATTCAAAAGACAATTTCACATTTACAGCTAAGGTAAGTTTTACTTATCAAGAGCTGTTTGATCAATGTGGATTGATCATTTATCTCGATAATGAAAATTGGTTTAAAGCTTCGATAGAGTACGAAAATCAATCATTTTCTAGGCTGGGTAGTGTAGTTACAAATTTAGGGTATTCAGATTGGGCAACCACCGATATCCCGCTTCCTAAAGAGATTTGGTATCGTTTAAGTCGTAGAGGGCCAGATTTTCTTATCGAATCCTCGTTTGATGGCTTGGTTTTCAACCAAATCCGTATCTTTCACTTACATCAGTTGGGAGAGACTACGATAGAAATGGGTAAATGTAATCCTCCTTTGCCGACACAAAAAGTGGTCAGTTTTGGAGTTTATGCGTGTAGTCCTTCAGAATCATCGTTTACAGCAAAATTTACCGAAATGAGCCTGGAGCCTTGTAAGTGGTTAGCTCACTAGGCTCAAATTCACATAACAAACGCTTCAAGAGGGACAGCCAACGCGCGGCATTTTTACTATGCGTTGGTTTTTGTGATTATGGTGTTATGCGGAAGCTTGGTAGTAGCGTTGTCTGCCCCTTAAGCGGGCGTTATGGCGCAAGGTGAAAAATGGATACTATCGTTGATTTAGTTAGAAAAGATCCCGTTCGATTTGAAGCACTGGAATGTGTTTACCAGCTTGAATTGCCTCAGTGCTACATAGCCGCAGGTTTTGTGCGAAACCTTGTCTGGGACTTTTTACATCGCAACGTAAAGCC
>NZ_CAWPDB010000073.1:0-3190 GCF_963886625.1 Vibrio sp. V23_P3S9T160 | reverse complement strand
GCATAACGCCGCATTAAGTGGTGAGCAACGCAGACCACCGCACCTAAAGTATTGTGCCGTAAACACTTAAGCCGAAGCAAACTGAAAATGCCAAGCGTTGGGAATCCGTCTTAAATGCTTTGTTATGTATTTTTTAACTCCGAAGCTTATATAGATCCTTATCTCCTTGGCACTTAAAGAAACGTGCGAAGGCAAAGAATGCTATCGCACATGCATAAGCTAGAAGAGATTTGGTCATTGGTAACTTTTCATCCAATAAGAAGCCAGAAGCTATACCAGAAAACAGAAGCGCATAAAAAAGCATAAATATCATGTACATGTAATACATGAATAAAGAGACTGAAAGAAACACCTTATTTTCAGAAAACTTATAATCGTAAGGTGAGCTCATTGCTTCATTGATTTTTGGTTTAGCTGCTGAAAAGCCGGAATTTATCAACTTTGCTAGTCTTATCACCTTCGGGCTGAATATAACAAAAGCCAAGAAGTAGACAACGCTCAGTAAGGTTATAAATACTAACAAAGCGTTAGCTAACCACCCCAGCTTAGCTTGCTCTAACAACTGAAGAAGTTGTATCAATGAACCCAATAGATCTGGCATCTTTCTCCTCCTGATACATAACGCCCGCTTAAGTGGTGAGCAACGCGGCCACGACACTCAATTATTACACCGTAAACACCTTAATCAATGCAAACAAAAACCGCCAAGCGTTGCGAATCCGTCTTGAAGCGTTTGTTAGTTGAATTCTTCCACTGACCTACATTTAGGGAAAGAGGAGCAACCCCAAAACTGTTTACCTTTATTTTCGCCACGCTTTGTTTCACGCACCACCATTTCAGAGCCACAACGTGAACATTGCTTTATGTTTTCTTTTGAAGCGACCAGCTCTTTAACATGTTGCCTATGCTTTAAATCTGTAACTATGCCTTTCTTTAGCTTAACTTCATTGATTGCTGCGATAATTTGAGCGTACTCAGTCTCTGAAAATACTGGCTGTATGAACTGCTTAATGTAATCCAAGCAACCTCGTGCGTAAGTAACATTGTTAGGCATCTCAGTTTTAAACATACTATCACCAATAAAAACGATGACCGAGTGCAGCTTAGATGAATCTATGCCCAACAATGATTCAAGGGTTTTAATATGTTTATAATTCTGATGAAGAGGGTTCTGAAATTTAGAAGTATGCCGATAGATTTTTTGAGTCCATTGTTTTTGACTTTTTGAGCCAAAGATCCACCCTTTCATGTTTTTCGTTTCAACAACAAAAATACCGAACTTAGATACAACAACATGGTCGATTTGTGTTGTGCCATCTTCTGTGGGTAAGGTTACATCTTGTACTAACGTGTAGTCTGACTCAGGTAACTGTGACAGCAGTCTGTTTACCAAGAACTCCCCGAACATACCTTTAAACCATCGGCTCTTGAATATCGAAACGAAAAGTAACAGAGGTATGATGTACCAAACTTGAGCTAAAGCACCTGATAGTAATCCTAATATATCCACGAAACGTCCTTATTCAACTAACGCCCGCTTAAGGGGCAGACAACGCTACCACCAAGTTTCCGCATAACACCTTAATCACAAAAGCCAATGCATAATAAAAATGCCATGCGTTGGCTGTCCCTCTTGAAGCGTTTGTTAGCCGATTTTCAGATCTAGCTTGAAATTACGAATAATCTTTTCATCCAAACAGCTTCGTAAAAACTTATTCATTTGTGTCATGTCATTAGAAGAGTAAAAATCGAGCATGAGCGTATTAAACTCTTGCTGACGTTTGGCTTGCACATTAATGATAGGAAAACCATTAGCCAACAAAATACCGTTCATCATGAACCGACCGGTACGTTTGTTAACATCCCAAAAAAATTGAGCGCGTGCCATTTGTAAAAATGCAGTAATTGCTTGATCGTAAACATCAGATTCACTATTCACCTGACTCTCAACTTCAAGCCATTTATCGTCCAACTCATCTGGAGCGGGGGGCTCATACTCTGAACCCGTAATGGAAACGTAACCAGAGCGAAACTTACCCCACTCTAACGCTTCTTCTTTGCCAGCTATATTGTGAATTTTTAAAGCGGTTTCTTTATCAAATTGAAACTCACCTTGATCAACTAAGCCAAAAATAAGTTCCCATGCTCGAGCTTGGTTCATTGCCATATTTTGATCACTAATTCGATGGCCACCTACGGTGATCCCATCAAGAATCGTTTGCACCTCAGGCAAAGTCATTGCTACACCCTCGAGGTTAACAGCGTCATAAACCAAAGCTGGAACATCTCTTTTGGCAAGTTGTTTAGCCAACGGTATATTTGGTTTCATATTCCACATGTTATCTGTCAATGCTGTCATGGTGGTCTTCTTCAATGTAAGTAAAACTTGGCTAAGTATACACTTACTGATGAGTAAGGTGGTAGAAGTCGGCTAACGCCCGGCTAAGGGGTTGACAACGCACTGCCGAACTTAAAAAACACACTGTAAACACTGAACTTCAATTTTGCACTAAAGCCGCCACGCGTTGGCAATCCCTCTTGAGCCGTTTGTTATATTCGATTCACTTAACCATGATAGGCTACATATCTAACCCTGATTGCCATAATGATCCACGGCGAAACTAAACATGACTTTAATCAAAAAGAACGTGCTGGTGATTAAGAACCAAGTGGGTAACGGTAAAAACATAAGTAATAACAAACCACTACACATTAGATTTGCAGAAATGAACAGTTGGATACGATTGTCCTTTAAAGCATTTACCACTAAGGCAGATATTATTGTATAGGCCCAGATTAGAAACGCATACTCTAAGGGTGCAGAAAGAAGCCACGCTATTGCTAAGATATGAATATGTATAGCAATAAAAAGAAAGCGTCCCTTTCTCCTTTCTGCGTAGAACTTATTTGTGCCTCGGCTAAAATTTGCAATGCACCCAGCCAGCACATCAGCAATTAGAATGAAACCTAACACTGTCAACCAACCATTTTCATGGGCTATAGGACGATAAAGCTGGAAATACATTAGAAAACTACCAAATAAGGCAAATATTGCCGTACAAGTAATTTCAATTAAAGATTGCTTTTCACCAAAGACCTCATGAAGAGACTTGGGGATTTCAATATATTTCATCCTTTGTCCTTAAAAGTTCACCGATCAGCTTGTGGAATATAACGCCCGGCTAAGGGG
>NZ_CAWPDB010000072.1:0-3248 GCF_963886625.1 Vibrio sp. V23_P3S9T160 | reverse complement strand
CTTATTATCTGTAAATCGACTAGGTGCCAGGATGATTGCTTTTGTGAATTGAAATCACGCGATGACTTTGACCTTGATCTTGATCTTGTTGAGTCGATAGTAAATGATGCTCGTGAGATTCGAGACCAAATATATGAAATAGAGAAGCATCTATTTAAGCACCAAGATATCTATAACGATATCCAGATTATGGATAGCCAAATGAAACAAAGTTATGCGGCTGTTCAAGCTAAAGTGGAAGAACTAGTTGACACGACGGGCGCTGCTGAAGGGCCATATGCTATGGAGTATAGCGCAGGTGAATTAGAACTAAATGGCGTTTAATTTTACCTAACAAAGCACTTAAACGGACTAAAAACAGTGGGCTACTGCGCTTCGCTTGTATTTTTAGCCCACTATTTTTAGCCGCTTAGTGCGGCGTTATGCAACTCAGGTAATTTTAGGGGGTCAATCTTTTGGATTTCTCCGGTCATTCGTTTTGTGTTGTCGGCAAATGAGCACTTTCACCCTCAGATTCGTGGTTTACTCAAACCGTAAAACAGGCAAGGTTCTTTGTTTGCCTCAATCAGTTTTGGTGCTGGTTTGTTGCCAATTTAGCGTGCGCAAAGTGTGGAAAGGGCAAGTTTATCGAGCATTTTGCACTTGCTGAAGGTTTCGCTCGTTAAGTTTTCCTGATTCAAAAGCTTGGTTTGTTGCTGAAAGGTGGACTTTGTTTTGGCGGCTTATTTATCACGGCTCCTACTTGGGTTGATTCTTGAATTACTCAACCATTGCAATCGTGGCTTTTGATCGAGTAAAGTTAGTTTATCTTATTGAATTTGCATAACAAACGGCTCAAGAGGGATTGCCAACGCGTGGCGACTTTAGTGCAAAATTGCAGTTCAGTGTTTAAGTGTGTTTTTTGAGTTCGGCGGTGCGTTGTCAACCCCTTAGCCGGGCGTTAGTTGCACAGGGAGGTATCGTGGAAGAATTATCAGGCGGAAGAGAATCTGCAATATATCGAGATGGTGAAGTCGTCTATCGACCTCTTCAGTCATGGAGCTCTACAATTCATCTAATTTTGAAACACCTTGAGCAAGCAAAGGTAGATGAAAGTCCAAAATTTCTTGGTGTAAATCAAGACCAAGAAATCCTAAGTTTTGTAACAGGTGATACCTACAATTATCCGTTAGTTGGCGCAATCGCAACAAATGAAGCACTCATTTCAGCGGGTAAATTACTACGTAAAATACATGACTCAACTGTTCCACTATTGGAGCAACTTAATGTCAAAGTACACCGATGGATGTTAGAGCCAAGAGAGCCATTTGAGGTTATTTGTCATGGTGACTTTACCCCTTACAATGTCGCCCTATTAGAAAATACAGTTGTCGGTGTGTTTGACTTCGACACAGCGCACCCTGCACCAAGAATATGGGATTTAGCATACTCAGTTTATTGTTGGTCTCCATTCAAAACGGACAGCAATGATAAGCTAGGGACAATTTTAGAGCAGGTGGCTAGAGCCAAGTTGTTCTGTGACAGTTACGGTGCAACTGAATCAGAAAGAGAACAATTAGCCGATGCTATAGTTAAGCGATTACAGGCTTTAGTAACCTTCATGCATAGTGAAGCCCAAAATGGTAATGAATCCTTTGCTGAAAATATAGAGCAAGGTCATCTTCAAGCTTATCTAAATGACATAGAATATATCACTGAAAATAAAGAAAAAATTCAGTGTGCATTGTGCAACTAACAAACTGCTCAAGAGGGATTCACAACGCGTGGCATTTTTACTATGCGTTGATTTTAGTGATTAAGGTGGTATGCAGCGGCTTAGGTATTGCGTTGTTCACCCCTTAGCCGGGCGTTATACAACAAAAATAGGTGGTGTATTCGGTGTTAGAGTCTCAACTAAAAAAAATCAAAGATAACTTTAGTAACAAGCAAACGGTGGTTTATAAAAAAATTGAGCCTTTGGTCGGTGATATTGTTGCTATAGCTTTGATCAGCATGCAAGGGGTTGGTGGAACCTCACAACAAGAGATCAAATTTGTCGCTGAGCTTATTTCTGAATTGGAAAACCTGAAAGTTGTTAATTTTGAGAATGCACCACGCTCATTAGAGTTAAGTAGTGATTATGGAGCGGGATATGAAGTTCGTATAATACCGCAATTTAAGGTAATAAAACCAGAAACATCACCTAAACCTAATGGTCAACCTTGGTCCGTAGATTTAGTCATTGAGTTATATAAAGAATTCGACCATGACACTCGCGTGCTACTCGGTAGAGTTGCTTATGAATATGATGGCCACGATTCTCATTATACAGAAAGCAATATAATAAAGGCGCACCATAGAGACGCTGGAACTCTTCAACAGGAAGGTTTTAACCCTGTAAGAATCTCTCCAAACCAATGGAAGACAAATTCTGTTCATTACAAAAACTCTCTAACGAAATACCTAAATAAATTGGTTACTAATGCAAATCGATTATCTGTTGCTAGCGTTGAGAACTATGTTATTAGAGGTGGTGTTAGAGATGATGTTTCTGAAAATAGTTTATTTAATAACTTCAATATCGTTTATGCGAAAGAAAGTGGCTTTAAGCTTCGTGGCGTTGAACCTATTGAAATAGTGGTGAAAAATGAGAGTGTAAGAATCTATTACTTGAAAAATAATGTTAAGAGCTCTCGCAGTACAAATGTAAACATCAACATGTTGAGTCTATTTGAGCATGTTTCACACTTTCACAATGTTCAGGAAATTATACGAGAACTAGAAGTGAAATATGATGATGAAAGCAAAAAGCTCTCATTGCTGGTACGAGTGGGTCTTGTACCGAAGCGAGGTGATGGTATTCCGGTTGAGTACCAGTATGTATCGGATAGAAGCCATTGCAGGAGCTTTGAAAGAATAGTAGCAGAGTGTAAGAGAATAATTGCTAAGAAAAACGAAATTATTGAACTGAAAAAGCCTGTTGTATAACAAAGCATTTAAGAGTGATTCCAAACGCTTGCCGGTTTCGCTTCGCTCAAGTATGGCAAGCGCTTGTCACACCTTAATGCAGCGTTATGTTTTTGTGGAGTAATTAGCACATATGTTCTCGGAAAAATCTAAAACCTTATCGAATGCAATGCGTATTGATGGTGAGAAATACTATAGTGATTTGTGCTCAAAATTTGGTTTAGATGCTAAGCATTTCGTCGATTTAATCGAGTATTTTGACCATCCAAGTAAAATTGGTGATAACCAAGAATTTTTGATGT
>NZ_CAWPDB010000071.1:0-3267 GCF_963886625.1 Vibrio sp. V23_P3S9T160 | reverse complement strand
CTAACGCCCGGCTAAGGGGTTGACAACGCACCGCCAAACTCAAAAAACACACTGTAAACACTGGACTTCAATTTTGAACTAAAGCCGCCACGCGTTGGCAATCCCTCTTGAGCCGTTTGTTATGCAAATTCAATAAGATAAACTGACTTTACTCGATCAAAAGCCACCATTGCAATGGTTGAGTGATTCAAGAACCAACCGAAGCCAGAGCCGTGATAAATAAGCCGCCAAAACAAAGCCCACTTTTCAACAACAAACCAAGCTTTTGAATGAGACAAACTCAACAAGCAAGACTTTCAGCCAATGCGAAATACTCGATAAACTTGCCCTTTCCACACTTTGCGCCCACTTAATTTACAACACGCCAACGCTAAAACTGATTGAGGCAAACAAAGAACCTTGCCTGTTTTACGGCTTGAGTGAACCAAGAGTTTTAGGATAAAAAAGCTCATTTGCCGACAACACAAAACGAATGGCCGGAGAAATCCCAAAAGATTGAACTCCTAAATTTACCTGAGTTGCATAACGCCCGGCTAAGGGGTTGACGACGCACCGCCGAACTTAAAAAACACACCGTAAACACTGAACTTCAATTTTGCACTAAAACCGCCAAGCGTTGGCAATCCCTCTTGAGCCGTTTGTTAGCTATTTTTCCCAGTGACTGATTTGAATGATTCAAAAATGAATGTCGCCAATCCACCCGCAACATTTGAATTTGCATAATCCTTCAAAGGATCACAAAAATTTGATTTGAATTTATCAATAGCCTCTTCTGGAGACGAAGCATAAATCGTATCACCTTCCACTTCTAACCCCGAGCTCAAGAGTTCTTCCTTTTCAAAAAGATAAGTTTCTGAACTCATATCCAGATAAGTGAATGCATTACGATTTGAATTTGGTTTACAGAAAAATTGATACTTTGACATCTTTAATTTCCTTGCTGCTGAATAAAACAATAGCTAACGCCCGGCTAAGGTGTTGACAACGCATAGCCGAACTCAAAAAACACACTGTAAACACTGAACTTAAATTTTGCACTAAAGCCGCCACGCGTTGGCAATCCCTCTTGAGCCGTTTGTTATACAAAATTAGCTTCGAACTTATTACACTTAATTTCAGTTTCTCGCGACAAAACTTTTGCGATTTCAGACGGTTCATAGAAATGCTTTGTATTAAAGCGCACCAATGGATGATGTCCATCTAGGACTTCATTTACATACTGATCGCGTTCCTGCCTTTTTTTCCAATTATGCGTAGAATCATCGAGTTCGATAACTGCTAGAATTTTTGTGGTCTTATCTGTTATGACAAAGTCCATTCGCTTTGCCCACGTTCGAGAATTATGCTTAAAATTAACAGGTTTAACCAAAGCCATTAGTGATACTTGGCTATGAATTACATACTCCGAAGGAAGAGCTTTTTGTAATGCAAAATAGAGTTTCCGCTCATTTTCAGTTGCTAAATGGCTTTGCTTTTTATGCTCAATTTTTACATTAGATGGAATAGGTACGTCAGTTAATTCAAATTTAGCTTTACGCTTGCTCGCAGTTTGATTTGGCGAATCCCATGAAGCTGGCTTCGGCGTATTATTTCCTTTAAGTTTCCATACAATGTAGCCAAACGCTACGATGATAATTATTTCAAACATCTACGCCTATTTCTCCTTTTTGTATAACGCCCGCTTAAGGGGCAGCCAACGCCACGACCAACTTTCCGCATAACAGCGTAACCACAAAAACCAACGCATAGTAAAAATGCCGCGCGTTGGCTGTCCCTCTTGAAGCGTTTGTTAGGCTTATATAACCAGTTTTAAAGAAGCTCTCGTAGGCGAACAAATGGGTTACCTGTTTCTGCTGCACGGCGAACTTTTTTAGACAAAACTTCCTGCAATGAAAGCTTTTCTTGCAGCATGCTACAAAGATCTAAACCATCCATACAAACCAAACTTTTTCCTTTACCAAAAGCGATTAGCCCCTCTTCGGAAAAACCGCAATCGCTAATAAAAAGCCCCCTCGCCCATGAAGCTTTATCTTCAACCTTTGCATTGAACGATCGCAGGTCAGCGGCATCAACAGGCTTACTGGTCCACTTGGCTTCTAGAAGATAAGTTTCACCTGACAGTTCAAAACTGCCATCTATCTGTTCCCCTACTAACCGGAAAGACGACCGACCATCCAAGCCATTAGCGTCAAACAGTTCTTTTAAGAATTTTTCAAATGCATAACCCCTAGCCTGTGGCTCTAAACTACTAACTTTGATTAGTTTGTCTAGAAATTCATCTGCCACATGGCTTGGCATATTTGAAAAGCTCGTTTTTGTGGTATTACGATTAATACTTTCAGGAGCCTTTCCACCCAGTTTTTCAATCAGTAGATAGAACTCAGATTTTGCGACCTCCATGGTCTCCACTTGACCAGAACGGCGTCTTATAGATTCTCGGTAATCCCATAATGCTAGCAATACCTTTACAATCTCATTGGTGCTTGCTTGTCGAAGATAACAGCGTAACCTTTTGGCTTTGCTGCCTCCATCTACCGCATAGCAAGGGTTATTGATATCAATACCTAACTCTTCAACAAAGAACTCTGAGAATGTTCGGTTCGAAAAATCTAGGACATACCCACCACCCATTTCGAAAATTTCATCCAGCAACCTTACATCAACTGACTTTAATTTTTTCTGTACATCCATACTGATAACTCTATTGAAAATTTGATTATCTCGACGTAAGCCTAACGCCCAATTAAGGGGTGAACAACGCCACCACCCAACTTAAAGCATTGCACCGTAAACAGTAAAGTTGAAGTAGAAGCAAAACTGCCAAGCGTTGAGAATCCCTCTTAAATTGTTTGTTATAAGGAATTATAACCGCCTTAATGAACACGAAGAATGAAGAATATCGAAACTAAAGTTATTTCGGTCTCTAAATTCAGTCAACCCTAACTCTGCTAATTTTGGATTTGTTGACGGACCTATAGTAACCGATTTTACGGATGATATACTGAAAGGTATAGGCTGATAAGATACCAAAATATCACTTTTTGATTTATAGCCAACATCTGGGAGAGTGGGTTTTTTATAGATATCATTTAGACCATCACTGTCATAGCGACCAGTAGATTCTTTATTATTACCGATATAAAGAAGCCGCACCTCTCGTTCATCCGAAAACTCAACTGGCTTAATTGTTGATGCAAGAAATATACTATCAACAAGTAATCTATTAACTTTTAATGAAAACCCATCAATTAAATATCTTTCCAAAAC
>NZ_CAWPDB010000070.1:0-3403 GCF_963886625.1 Vibrio sp. V23_P3S9T160 | reverse complement strand
GTAGAGGTAATTTTTGTTGCTGACAGTGCCAAGGCAGTATTAACCGCGTTTACAGTCGGTACCAATGGTCAACCTGCGAACGGCAGTGATCAGAACAGTGTTACGGCCACGGTGAAGGATCCAAACGGTAATCCAATTTCAGGCAAATCGGTTACTTTTACAGTGACAGGTGAGGCGACATTACTCGATAACACAGTGGAGACTAACGACGAAGGTGAGGCGACAGCCAAAATCACTAGCTTAAAAGCGGGTAAAGCGACGATTACGGCGACTTACGATGGTGAGTCGAAGGAGGTAGAGGTAATTTTTGTTGCTGACAATACGAGCGCGGGTCTGAACAACTCGAATGCAGGGCTTGTGATTGGTGACAATAATAGCGTGGCGGATGGGATTGCTAAGAATAGCGTGGTTGCGACCTTAACCGACGCTCAGGGTAACCGAGTCCCAGAGCAATCCATTACTTTTGCAGTGACAAACGGTACCGCGAGTTTGAATAGTGAGAGTATCACGACAGATACCGACGGTAAGGCAACAGTCAAAATTACAAGCCAAACAGCGGGTAAAGCGACGATTACGGCGAGTTTCAATGGTGAGACGAAGAGCGTAGAGGTGACTTTCGTTGCTGATATTACCACGGCAGCGTTAACAGGGTTTACTGTCGACACTAATGATCAACTCGCGAATGGCAGTGATGCTAATAGTGTAACGGCTACGGTGAAGGATGCATACGGTAACCCGGTTGTAGGACAATCTGTTACTTTTGCAGTGACAGGTGATGCGAGTTTGAGTAATAGCAGTGTCACGACAGATATTGGCGGTAAGGCAGTAGTTAAAATTAAGAGTTCACGTTCTGGTAGAAAAACCATTACCGCGACTTTTGGCGCTGATTCTAAAACGGTTAATGTGGACTTTAGTGTTTATGCTGTTCTACAAAAAATTGAAGTGACTCAGAATAATGCGCAGTCAAATGGAAAGGATAAGAATATAGTCGTTGCTACTGTCGTTGATGGTAAAGGTGATCCATTGCCAAACTATACCGTTAGATTTGAAGCATCAGGAAGTACTAATTTTCCAAAATTTGATCAAGATATAGAGACAGATGCTGATGGCAAAGCGAAAGTAGAGATCACACATTTTTACAAAGAATCTATTTATATGTCGGCAAGTATTGATGGTAAAACTGAGGGCATTCATACCTCGTTTAGGTTATCAGAGATCAAAGTAGGTGGTCTAACGTTTTATGCCCCAGAGAGCGTTCATTTGTCACACTCCGAGGCAGTGAATTTTTGTAAAAGTTCAGGAAAAAGATTACCGACCCCGACTGAGATTCGGTCAATCCATGGTGTTAAAGAAGTATTAATCTATCGATGGGACACTAGTTATTGGTATTGGACAGATCAAGCAGATATGGCTGCTAATATAGATTTTTTCGTCGATATTATCACTTTAGATGTCACACCTAGCACACAGACACAGGGAACTAGACAAGTTGGTTACGCCTCTTGTGTTGATTAAATTTTCTTTCCTTGCCGAGCGTTATCGCTCGGCTTTTTCCAACTACTAGATTATGATCATTTATTTTGTCTGATACGAAAGTAACTTTATCATCCGAGTAATATATGCTTAAAACACTAGCCATTACCAATTATCGTTCCATCCGAAGTTTAGCGATTTCATTAAATACTGTAAATATTATTACAGGCCCTAATGGTAGCGGTAAATCCAATTTATATAAAGCGTTAAGGTTATTGGCGAATAGCGCCACTAATGGAGTTAATAATGCACTGATAAGTGAAGGAGGGTTATCTTCTGCATTTTGGGCGGGTTCTCAAAAAAAATTATCTTATAGTAGCACTATGGAATGCTCAAGATTAAAGCTTGGGTTTTCAACGGATGGCTTAGGTTATACGATTTCATTAGGCAAGCCTGTTCCATACCAGAGTGCTTTTGACTTCGATCCTGAAATTAAACATGAGTGTATTTTTAGTGGGCCACATTACCGTCTTGTAAGCTGTTCTGTTCAACGCAAAGGACCAGTACTAAGGGTAAGAAATAATAAAGGGTGGCACACTATAACTCAATATATCCCTAATTATGATACGATTTTTGATTCTTTTTCCAATCCAATGGACGTTGCCGAAATTTTCCAGACACGTGAAATGATCCGAAATTGGCGTTTTTATGATCATTTTCGTACGGATGCCGCTGCTCCAGCCCGCATACCGCAGTTCGCGACAAGAACAACGGTCCTTAGTCATGACGGCAGTGATGTTGCTGCGGCGATCCAAACCATTATTGAAATTGGTGATTATGAAACCCTTAACCGAATAATCGATCACGCATTTCCTGGTAGTAAGTTAGGGGTATCATGGAATGATGAGGGGTTATTTTCATTAGCTTTTCATCAAAAAGGCTTGTTAAGGCCGCTCACCGGCATTGAGTTATCCGATGGCACATTACGCTTTATTCTGTGGGTAGCGGCTCTATTAACGCCACGTCCACCAACATTAATGGTGCTTAATGAGCCAGAAAATAGTATTCATTCCGATGTTTTACCTGCTTTAGTGAAGTTAATCCTTTATGCTTCCCAGTATTCACAAATTTGGGTGATTTCACATTCTCAGCCATTAATCGATATACTAAAAAAGCATTCTGATTGTAAAATCATTGAATTAGAAAAACAGAATAGCCAGACTTTTGTAAAGGGGCAGGGAATATTAGATGCGCCTAATTGGCATTGGCCAGATTAAATATTTCGCATATTATCCTTATGTGCGAAATATTTATCTATCCGAGGAAGTCATCTTATTTAAGATGCTCCATCAATTCAACTAGCGTAGCATTAACTTCGATAAAGGCAACGATCAGCCCCTCACTAGGTGAAATTGGTTAAATAATAATATTTCCACTTTTAATTTATGTCGTGAGTTATAGATTTTAAAAGTAAAATAAGGAACCGATAGCGCATTATGCAAACAGTGTTGCTACTGCATACATAGCCTTATACTGCTAATTTAAAA
The DNA here is from genome assembly GCF_963886625.1 of Vibrio sp. V23_P3S9T160. Lineage (NCBI taxonomy): Bacteria > Pseudomonadati > Pseudomonadota > Gammaproteobacteria > Vibrionales > Vibrionaceae > Vibrio > Vibrio sp. V23_P3S9T160. The sequence continues at coordinate 383 of NZ_CAWPDB010000070.1, read as the reverse complement.
TGAGCTAAATTAATATTGTTAGTAAGTGTTTCCGTTATACTTTATTATTTAAATTGGCGTTGTTGATCAAATCAGCTTGAAGAACAATAACACCATATATGACTAGCCGTTAGCTTCTTACGGGCATACCTAGTCCTATGACTTTGTTTATAGCTTTGACATTCGCCATGATTTCGCCCACTTGAGCGTTGTAACATCTCAAGCTCAGTTTACCGCTTGTGAGTCCCTTATATCGGGATATTGCAGTCTCAGATATTGAGCGATAGTGATAACCAGACTCGGCTTTCCATTCCGCTATTGCCCCATTTTTCAGCGCTGTTACCGCTTCGTTTCTGGGATGCCCATCTTCCCAAAGTGCTGCATTCTTTCGAGGTGGTATTAAC
>NZ_CAWPDB010000069.1:0-3562 GCF_963886625.1 Vibrio sp. V23_P3S9T160 | reverse complement strand
ATTGGCCTGAAAAAGAAACGGCGGTAGCAGTGAGAAAAGTCGAGCACGATCATTATGAATGTATATCAGCCTTTGGTTTCGAGAGTTTATTTCAAGGTTTAATCACACATAATCCTAAACGAGCATATGGAACCTTCGAAAATCGAGTAAAGTCAAAGGGTTGGTTAGTTATATGGCCTAACTTGAGAATTGCGCCATAACAAACGCTTCAAGAGGGACAGCCAACGCGCGGCATTTTTACTATGCGTTGGTTTTTGTGGTTACGGTGTTATGCGGAAAGTTGGTAGTAGCGTTGTCTGCCCCTTAAGCGGGCGTTATAGCTTATCTCACATTTCAACCTAGACATTGCTCAATCGATGCTTCAAAGTAAATCCCGATTTTTGCTCAACAAAAGGAACAAGTATGTTTAGTCATATTATGATTGGCTCCAATGATATTGAAAAATCTAAGGTTTTTTATGACGCCATATTGTCTGTTTTAGGTTATCCATCGGGTGTTATCGATGCTAAAGGTCGCTGTCTTTACATAAACAAAGATGGTGTGCTTGGAATTACGAAGCCAATAAATGGAGAGCTGGCGACTCATGGTAATGGAATGACAATTGGCTTAAAAGTCAGTAGCCCAGAGTTAGTGGATTCATGGCATGCAGCAGGCTTAGCTAATGGCGGTGTAGCTTGCGAAGATCCTCCAGGTCTCAGGGTAAGCGGAGAAAGAAAAATGTATCTAGCTTATTTACGCGATCCAGCAGGAAATAAACTGTGTGCAACGCATCATATTTCTATGGGCAACTAAAGCACCGCTATAACAAACGCTTCAAGAGGGACAGCCAACGCGTGGTATTTTTACTATGCGTTGGTTTTTGTGATTACGGTGTTATGCGGAAAGTTGGTAGTAGCGTTGGCTGCCCCTTAAGCGGGCGTTATACAACTATATTTAACTGAGAGGATAAAATTTGAATAACAATGGGTTAGTACTTTGTAGTGTAATGGTTAAACCAGTGAGGCAAAGGGTCAAAGATAGTTTTCGAACATGGCTTGATATAATTTCAGTCGTTCCTAATCATACTTTTGTAGTTGAAGAAGATTCTATTCCTCTAGATAAAACTAATCCTTCCGGGTATTGGTATTGTGCTGGAGATTTTTGTGATGTTGATGAGGCTGGAGTTCATCAATACTTAGAGGAGGCTAATATTTCGTATGCACGATGTTTAGTCACTCCTAATATTAAGGATGACCATCCATTGCGAGCCACGTTAGTTATAGAAGGAGAATATAGTGTAAATTATGTTTGCCATAACATTACAAATAGAGTTCTTTATGCAACGGAAGGCCATTTAACATTAGGTGATATAGAAATACCGAAAACTGGTTATGGAGCTGTCATAAAGAGCGCACTAGGAGTATATGGTCAAAACAAAGTCGAGTGGAAGAGGCGGAAAAATACTTGTTCTGTTGATAAAGAAGACCAAAATATCTTAATAAAGATTGATCCAAGCAACTTACGAACTAAAGAATGCGAAAATGAGATAGATAAGTTACATATCGCAGCTTGTCGTGGAGATAAACATAAAGCAAATAACTTAACGGAAGCATTGTCGAGTGTTGATGAACAATTTCTAATTGCTACAAATGATGCCATTATTTCTTATAACCAGAATGAAGTAGATTTTGACACATATACAAAGTTGATGGTGAATGCATGTTCTACTCTGTTTTCTGAGACTGTCAAAATAGTTGGTTTAGAGCTCGCAAAAGAAATATACCCTGGCTGCAACCTCGACGTTGAATATTTGGACATAGAGGAAGAGCCACAACAGTACTTAATGGCATGTGGCTAATTGTATAACAATCTGTTTAAGAGTGATTCGCAACGCTTGGCATTTTTGCTATGCGTTGCGTTTTGTGTTTAAGGTGGTATGCGGGAGCTTCGGTATTGCGTTGCTCACACCTTAACAGGGCGTTATGCAACTCAGGTAAATTTAGGGGTTCAATCTTTTCGATTTCTCCGGCCATTCGTTTTGTGTTGTCGGCAAATGAGCATTTTTACCCTAAAATTCGTAGTTCACTCAAGCCGTAAAACAGGCAAGATTCTTTGTTTGCCTCAATCAGTTTTAGCGTTGGCTTGCTGCCAATTCAGCGTGCGCAAAGTGTGGAAAGGGCAAGCTTATCGAGCATTTTGTACTTGCTGAAAGTCTTGCTTGTTGAGTTTGTCTCATTCAAAAGCTTGGTTTGTTGTTGAACGGTGGACTTTGTTTTGGCGGCTTATTTATCTCGGCTCCTACTTGGGTTGGTTCTTGAATCACTCAGCCATTGCAATTGTGGCTTTTGGTCGTGTAAATTCAGTTTATCTCATTGAATTTGCATAACAAACGGCTCAAGAGGGATTGCCAACGCGTGGCGACTTTAGTGCAAAATTGAAATTCAGTGTTTACAGTGTGTTTTTTGAGCTCGTCGGTGCGTTGTCAACCCCTTAGCCGGGCGTTAGCATGCAGAGGTAGCATGAAAAAGATCCTTATCATCGGAAACTCTGGTTCAGGTAAAAGTTGGTTGTCAGGACAGTTATCAAAGAGACTTAGACTAAAAGAAGTTCACTTGGATTCAGTTGTTTGGGAACCTGGTGGCTATAACCAGAAACGCTCTCCTGAAACGATAAAAAGTGAACTGGTCAAATTGAGTATGGATCCATCTTGGATTGTTGAAGGTGTATTTGGTGCTTTAATAGAAGAGTTGATCCCACATGCGGACACTTTGTTGTTTTTGGATCTAAATTGGGCAGTATGTAAGGCTTCGTTACTTGCTCGTGGTTCAGAAAGTTCAAAGCAACTTGATGTAGTAGAAGCCGATAAAAATTTCAAAGAACTACTGACTTGGGCGTCTGAATATTCGATTCGTACATCAAAAAGTTCAAGACAGTTCCATGATTATATTTTCAGCAATTTTTCTGGTACTAAAGTGCGTTTTACATCACGTTTGCAGGTTAGTTCTTTTGCAGCGGGAACAGCATGCTAACAAACGGCTCAAGAGGGATTGCCAACGCGTGGCGACTTTAGTACAAAATTGAAGTTCAGTGTTTACAGTGTGTTTTTTGAGTTCGGCGGTGCGTTGTCAACCCCTTAGCCGGGCGTTATGCTTTATTGAGCCTCAGCAAAATCAATATATAAATTTTAATGGGAAAACTTAGTCTGATTTAGAAGTTTTCCTATTCTAATTTATTGATATTATGAGTTTATTGTTCTTTTTGGTGGCTATTGAAAGTTGAACGATACTTGTGCTTTTTCGGTAACTTTGCCCTGATAAATTGTGCTCGCAAAAGGTTCGGTTTTTGCTGAAAGGTCTCTTTCTTTGGTGTTGTTTGCTCCTTGATTCCGCAGGCTAATTCGCTTCAACCTATTTGGGATCTTATCGGCAACAATGATTGCTGAAAGTAGGCAAGTTTATCATTTTGAGTTAAAGTGCTGCGAACAAATGAATTTTTTAAAAGTTCAATGTAATCAATGGGTAATAAAGCATAACAAACGCTTCAAGAGGGACTTCCAACGCGTGGCATTTTTATTATGCGTTGA
>NZ_CAWPDB010000068.1:0-3569 GCF_963886625.1 Vibrio sp. V23_P3S9T160 | reverse complement strand
ATAGACATGCTATTAATAACAATGCCTTTTAATTAAGTCATTAAAGAATTTTATTTAAGTTATTTTTAACTTCTTTCTTAAATAAATAATAATCAAAGTCTAAAATAGTTTGAATTAATGCAATAAATAGAAACACTAAACCAGACACAAAAAAGATACCCATGGCATAGAAGAATCCGCCGACCAGCCATTCGGCGATGTTTAGATCATGCTTCAAGACCTCAGAGTGATAAAGGGCGACACTACCCACTAAACCAACGCTAGCGAGCAATGTCATATTTTCTCTGTTGGGTTTAAACACTTTACGGAACTCTGCTCTACTAAAGTATGGAATGTATTCACCTGCGGTATGATTCGCGATACCAACCAAGCAAGTTGATTTCTTCCCTTCCAAATACAGTAAGCTTATTTTTTGACCTGACAGAATATCTACATCACTATTGAGTACATACTTTCTTTCCTGTCCGTTCTCAAATCTAAGCCAAAATACCGTTTTCTTTTTAGTTCTACTGGTTATGTACGATCTACCTGTTACGGTTGTATCAGAATAGGTATGTGTTGTGGATTCAAGATTAGACGAGATGACTTCGCCTGTACGAACAAAGTATTTCGCTTTTCCATTTCCTGATCTTACCTTTGAATGATGAATGGCTAGTTCCATTTAAAATCTCGCTTTATCATTATCTTACTGCTGTTTAATTACACTAGTTGATAGAGATATCTCCCCAAGACAGCTTGAGGAGATGGCATTAAATTATTTTGATAAAGCGACCCACTTCAGATATAGGCTAGTAGCAAGATCTTCATTTTCTGTAAAAAAGAGAGGGATACGACGATCATCATACGCAATACGTAAGCCATCGTGCTGTAGAGTACTAAACGCCCAAGTAAATTGTTTACCTGCCTCCTCTGGCACATCCATAATCAGTTGAGCATTAGCGACTTCCCAGTTAACTGCTGCATGTTCAACCCAACTCCCTTGGACATTTCTTTCCGAAACAGTAACTGTACCATCGTTATGAAAGGCAAATTTAGATAAACTAGGCCGTGCCGATGATGTTCTCGAATCATCCCAGAAGTGATAAAGCGTTTTACCCGCAAAATCAGCGTTTACAATACTGGTATCTTGAGGATAACTGTTTTTATTGATACCAAGCGTACTATTTGCCATTAAAGTCATGTCATTCTGTGGAGTAACAGAAAGGTAGAAATTATCAGCGATAAAGAGAATTTCTTCATGCCCATCATTGGTTTGGTATCCACTGTAGGCGTATTTAATTGGCATACTTCCCGCAGGAACACCATTATCATCTAGCCACGATACGTTCTCAGATGTGAAGGTTACCTGTAACACACCTTCATCTGTAAAGTAGAAGGAATTGGTTGGAATCGCGTCATAAGTATTTCCCACGAGTAATTCTTGAGCGGTTTTAGGTGCAGCAGCTACATTCCCATCTTTGATGACAATTCCGTCAAGATCTGTCCCTTTGTTCACTTCTGAGTCAACGTGACTTTGAATATTAGATAACTCCGTCTTGATAGTGCTGACATTAGAAGCAGATTGAATAATATTATCTTCTAACTTTAGAGCTAAAGAACGAGCGACGAGATGTACCTTTTTAGCTTCATCGGCATCAATACCGCTTTTAGCCTTTATGTAGTCACCAGAAATTAACGCCGAATTGATATTGAGATCACTCGCAACTTCATCAATGGTTTTATCTTCAATAACAGCAAGTGTAGTGTAAGGGTTGAGTACCATAGCACCTGCTGGTGCCGATAATTCAAAGCTTGCTGTAATGGTGCCACCTTTATCCGTATCAAACGTTTGACCTGCTACAGCACGGGCAATGAGCACATAATCTTTATCGCTTTCAGCCAAACTAATGTAGCCTTCAGCATTCGTTGTCCCCTCCAGTTTCTCATCTTCATCAGCGACCTTATTACCATTGCGGTCAACATACACTTCTGCATTAACTAAGTAACCATCAATGATTTGAGCCTGTAGTTCTGAAGTATTACTACCACTATCTCCGTCGTTTCCTCCACATCCTGTGATGATGCCCGCCAAACTCACTGCTAGTAAGGTCTTTTTATTATTCATTCGCACTATTCCTCTTATAAATACAAACTGCACCCATATGGGTGCACATGGATATAGTACTATCTGAGATAGTTCAATGCACCCATTTAGGTGCACTGAATATTATGAACTCGATCACAAAACCAAAGAACATCACTGGCGAAAGGATAAAAAAGACCCGTTTAGACAAAGGCTTGTCTCAGCAGGATGTTGAGCGTATTGCAACATTACGCGGTATGGATCTGACTCGTAGTAAATTAGCTAAGATTGAAACAGGTATGATACGTGTGACGGATGAGATCTTACACAATCTGGCTGTGGTTCTTAATGTTAATGTGAATGTCTTTTTCAATGATAGCGAAGAATAGAATCGCCCTTTTTAACTTCATCACATCCGTAATAGATAGGGGCATCCATGCGCCCACCTGACGAATGAGCGCCAGGATAGCTACTGATTGCCCCCATAGCAAAACTAGCCTTACCACCAGATTCGGAAGTAATTGACATATTCGTAACACCATGCTCACCTGTCGTACTTCCATTGGTAAAGCCAACGTCTACCATATAAGACTCGGGACCACAGCCCCATAAGCTAAAGATCAATGCGAGATAGAGACCATTTTTCCAGTTAACCATTATTAAATACCTTGAGACCATTAAATCCGCCCCCACTTATTGGTTAGCTTTCTTACGACTTTCTAATTCAGAAAAGTGCGTGTTAGGAAAAGGGGTAGTGGAAGATTCACCGACACCATCAAAAAGAACAACGATATCTCTAGTACCTTTAGGATCTTTAACAACCCAACCATTTGGATCGCCATTCTTTTTAGGAGTGCAATCGTTTAATGTTATAGAGCAGCCTTTGGTATAAAAAACTCTGATTCTAGGCCCATCAACAATTACCTGCATTGAGCCATAATCACGCTTAAAGTTCTTGTAATAGTTATCCATTACTTTCATTTTAGCTTCAGCGTCTTTAGGAATAGCGGCAGATATTCGGTGATAAGATTCAAAAGGATATTCCCATCCTTTTGCCCAATAACCATCTATGTGAACTGGCACCCCTATTCTCCCTCCTGATGAATGAGCGCCTGGATAGCTACTGATTGCCCCCATAGCAAAATTAGCCTTACCACCAGATTCGGAAGTGATTGACATATTCGTAACACCATGTTGGCCCTGTCGTGCTTCCATTGGTAAAGCCGACATCAACGGTATAGGGCTTTGGACCACAACCCCATAAAACGCCGATGGTGAATAGGAGGAAGAAACGGTTTTTCCAATTAACCATTGTTAAATACCTTGAGGCTGTTAAATCCCCCCTTCACTTATTGGTTAGCTTTCTTACGACTTTCTAATTCTGAAAAGTGCGTGTCAGGAAAAGGGGTAGAGGAAGATTCACCAACACCATCAAAAAGAACAACAACGTCTGTTACATTCTGAGGTGATTTAATAACCCAATTATTAGGGTCACTATTTTTTTTAG
>NZ_CAWPDB010000067.1:0-3704 GCF_963886625.1 Vibrio sp. V23_P3S9T160 | reverse complement strand
GATCAATATGTTACCCGGAGTTAAAAAAACATTTCGCTTATCGGTTCCAGTTAGTAATGACTGAACCCCTGAACCATGGGATATATTGCTTTCAGAAATACGGTATGTATTTTCTTGATAACCAGAAATAGGATGCATTGTTCGTGGAAGTATTGGCTGAGAGTCTGTTTCAGAACCTAATCCACTGACTGAATGCGCTACCGGCTCTCCAGAATCACTTTCAACAATAACAGCGGCACTATGGTCATTAATTCCACTTCGTCCCATTGCAAACTGTCCATCCTCATCTAGTGAAAAACCCATTGAGTATCCAAGATATGCCGATTCTTTGCTTTTTTTCTCGTTACGACTCATGTATGCAACCCCAGACAAGGAGCCTAATTCATTAAAGTTTCTGTTCACATTTCCAGACAGATTGACGTTACCGTTATCATATTGCTCAAGACGGAGGTTTAGCTGATCATTGTTTTTTCCACTTCGACTATAGCCTGCATTAATAGCCTTATCACCGTTGTTATAGGTAATTGATGAATAATACGAATCATCGGTGTTACGTAACGATAATGATAAATTCATATAAAAAACGCTATCGGTGTCTTTAGCTTTCGATCGGCTCTCTGACCAGGTCGCACTTAAATTGCTGTTTATGCTGGAAAATCTAAAATTCCGACCTAAGCTGACACTACGGCGGTAAACTTTTGAATCTTGACGCTGCATATCATCATAACGTCGCTCGGTTACGTCATAACCGACTCGTACATTGTTACCCAACAAGTTTGTACCTGCATTAACTCGCCATTGATCCATGCAGGTATAGCGACCTGAACTGATGCAGTTATCTTTATCAATATACCGGTTTTCAGCGGTTAAGCTTAATTTATTCAGATTTATGCTATTGGTTAAGCTCCAACCTTGAATTTGGTTACCATTTTCTTGGCCAGCAATAAAACGTCCGTTAAAAGACCATCTTGAGATTATTTCAGGGGTTAGTGCAAAAGTATCAGTTGCTGATAAGCCGATTTCGCTTAACCAATAATCCTGACTTATTTGTGATGCCAACGAGATATCACTCAGCCCTAGGTTTTTATCTGAAAGCGGTAACCATGTAGCTAACTCAACAACGGATTGGTCACTTTGTTCAGTTTGACCGAATTTTAATAACCACTGCGCGCGGCCATCGCTTACCCTGAATGGGCTTTGAAGTGAATAAACTTCAGTACGGGAAAACTCTGTACCTTCAAATATTTTCACTTCAACATTAAAACTGCCAGAAGGAAGATCATTCCGTCGAATACGGTTGTAACCAGGATTTAGCAACTGAGAATGAATGAGGACACCATACAAATAAAAATCGGCTTTACCTCCTGTCGCGCTAAAAATCTCGATGTCTTGCATACCAAAAGCAGCCGTTGGTGCTTGATAAAAGTGCATACCAGTGCCAAATTGTAGGCCATTGATAGTATTGCTTGGCAAAAGCTGATGATTGAAGCCCCCCTCACTAGAGCGGTTAGCCGAGTAACTGGCTAATTTCCCAGCTTTTAGATACCAGCGTTGATCGAAATCATGCCTTAAATACGCGGAATCAATGGCACTGTTTGTTTCTTCATGATTATTACTGATGCTAGACTCAAACGCGACATAGGTATGATTTGCTAAACCTATAGTGGTATTACCGCGTAAGCCGAGTTGATAAGTATCATCAAACCCTGTTTGGGTTGAAAGGTTTAACGACTGTAACAAGGCGCGTTTTTGGCGTCTGTCTGCGGTGCGATAGTAGCCCACGTCAGTCTGTTGATTAAGCCAGTCTGCATCGATATTAACCTTTACCGATAGCGCGTCTTGATCATAAACGGGTAAGACTTTATTGGATTTAATATCACATTTACTTGGTTGAATCGCGCAGTAGCGTTCATTGACCAATGGAAAATCAGCGCTTAATTTATTTTGAAATGCCTGATGATGCACTTCCTGTACCATTGATTTCAAGTCATTAAATACAAGCTGTGGTTCAAGAAACGTCAATGTATCGTGGTTTATTGCAACCTGAAAATAGCCCATAAAAGTATTATTATACTGAAGTTCAACGACTTCATTACGTTGTTCAAGCAAAGCTTCGAAACCAGCAGGAACCGCGAGTACCGATGCAGAAGGTATAAGAATTAACAGCGACAACCATTGTTGACGTGTTTTTTTATTTAAAAACATTTCGAAACCTTACTAAATAAACAATGCAATAGGACTAGCGATCTTTCTTGAGTGTCAACAATTTATTACGTTGCTGAGGGTAGCGATAGTTAATCGCAGCTACCGGCTTATCATCACGGGTTTGCCACTGATAGTGGTTATTATGGTAAATATTGATATTGGTTTCTGGCTTTTCCCATACACAATCAGCCATACTCGTACCGATACACTCTGATACGATCTGAAAATGTGAATTGCCTTGGTTAACGATATGATCATCATTGGCGACCATGTTTGGCTTATTTTCTTTCGGCTGGACACGAATTACCCCTCCTAATGATAAGCTAACCCCAGTAGTGGCTGAAATATCATTGTCCTCACGTGCTGAGCCGTGATATTGGTCTGCTGTCACTTGCTCAAAATAAACACGATACACTTGTTCCGTGTCGACATTCTGATCAAGCACTAATACTTGTACTCGGCGTTGATCGTTGGGCTTTAAAATCAGCTTGTCAGGAATAACCCGAATATCACGTAATGAATTTATCGCAACTTCTTGCTCATCGTCATTATTAGGTGACAAAATTTTAGTTACGTTAACTTTAATATATTGGTCATCAGTTTTATTTTGTGAGGTAAGACTGTAATTAACACGTTCGCCTTGAGTGTCATGAAATATTGGCGAGATTTCAAAATAAGCTGCCATCGCTGAGTTAGTGAGTAAAAGAAGCCCTGCAACAATTATATTGGCAAGAAATAGATGAATCTTCATTGGTGGACCTATTGACTATGTAAAACATGCTGGTTATATGATGTTTGAGGTATTAAGAGCCACTATAATAAGCGGCTCTATACATATATATCGATGAAGGTATAGACAAGTTAAATTTCAGGTGTAACCGTTAACTGCCATTGTTCACTATAAACGCCTGAGGGGAAATTCCAGGTTGAATCTGGCGTCCAATGGGTAACATAAAAACCTTTAAGCTTTTCTCCTGCACGGAAGTCTTTTATAACAACATCACTTCCTGAACCAATATCGTTGGGATTATTACGGCCATGTACCCATGCATGGTGTACGGTTCCGCAAGAGGTAGCCCCTGCATCTAGACAGTTGACAGTAGTATTACCGTCATCAAATGTCATCGGCTGTGTGTTTTTGAATGTTAAAGTAAAAGAGTTAGCAGTGGAGTTAGAAGAAAGCTCGTGATTTTGCATAATACCAGCATACATGGTCCTACCTGCTGGATGGTAACCTGAAACTATGGTTGCTCCAGGTGAGCTAAGTACATATTCGTATTGCTGATCAGGTTTAACGGTTTGACCATTGAAAACAAAGTCAACACTAAGAGTCTCATCAATTGTTTTACCAATATCGAAAGTATAAATTTTACTTCCTGCGCCTTCCCCAACAGGAACATCAGCGTGAGCGAAACCGGCCAGCATGGCCGCAGTTAGAGCAGTAATAGTGAAAAGATTATGTTTCATTGAATAACTCCTAGGTAGCTATATTTCAAATG
>NZ_CAWPDB010000066.1:0-55773 GCF_963886625.1 Vibrio sp. V23_P3S9T160 | reverse complement strand
ACTAAAAGACAACCCACATTTCCGAATGGTCTTTATGGCCCGCATGATGTCAGTGCTTGCTCTTGGCATGATGACGGTCGCGGTGCCGATACAGATACATCAAATGACCGGTTCGACCTTGCAGGTAGGTCTTATCATGGCATTGGATGGTATCGGGATGTTTGTTGGCCTGCTGCTAGGAGGCGTATTGGCCGATAAGTACGATCGCCGTCGATTGATTTTGTTCGCACGCGCGACCTGTGGTATTGGGTTTGCTGCATTAGCATTCAATAGCATAGTCGCGCAATCCTCCTTAGCGGCTCTCTATATCCTCTCGGTGTGGGATGGTTTTTTTGGCGCTATGGGTATGACGGCCTTGATGGCTGCTTTACCGACCATCGTTGGCCGACAAAAATTACCTGAAGCTGCCGCATTGAGTATGCTAACGGTTCGATTGGGTATGGTTCTTTCGCCAGCGATTGGCGGCTTACTGATCACTGTTGGTGATGTCAGTTGGAACTATATTGCGGCTTCTGTTGGAACGCTTTGTACGCTGATCCCACTGTTTAGATTACCTTCGATGAAACCGCAACATCATACGCCGGAGAATCCATTTCAATCACTGTATGAAGGTGTTCAATTTCTATTTTCAAACAAAGTGGTTGGCTGTGTGGTGCTGTTTGGCACACTCGAAACATTAGCAACAGCGATTAGAGTGATGTTCCCTGCGTTAGCTTTAGTCTCATTTCAGGGTACCGCCGCTAACGCAGGTGTGATGTATTCGGCCATTCCGTTGGGGGCGATGTGTGGCGCACTGACTTCAGGTTGGGTAAAACAGTCGCAAAAGCCAGGAATGGTCTTAATCTACGCGACGTTAGGCTCATTTTTAGCGATTGTGGCTATGGGGCTTGTGAATAATTTTTGGTGGTTTGCTCTCATCTTAGTTGGCTATGGTTATTTGGGTTCGGTCGCTTCTCTGATTCAATATTCGATCGTACAAGGACACACTCCAGATCACCTGTTAGGCCGCGTAAGTAGCTTATGGACGGCGCAAGATGTATCGGGAGACTCGATTGGAGCACTCGGTTTAGGGGCGTTGGGTAAAGTGCTAGCACCAACGATGTCGATCCTCACTTTTGGTTTAGGTGCAACGGGAATTGGTGCGTTGATGGTGATGGCATTTCGCTCATTACGCCAAGCGACTCTGTTTGATCCAGCGCTTATCGTTAACACAAGCTCAGAACCTAACGTCTCCTCAGATGAGGTCACTTCCCAACCTGCGGCGCAAACGATGAATTAGCTATTCGTTTTGTGGTGGGCTCTCGTTGTGTTGCCGTGAGTCGAGAGCGGTACGTTATGCATATAATTGAGAATTAATCTCATTAACAATTGATTTTTATGCGTAGACTGCTTTAGTATTAATGAAATGATAATTGTTACCATTTGAGTGGCGATTGTCGACGAATACGAGCCTCTTATTTCTGAAGTCGTTATTGGCTTTAAGGCATCACGAACGAGAAAAGCCTCTTTTAACAAGGATTACATTTATGGCGATTCCCAAAATAGCCAGCTACTCCATTCCGTTGGCTGAAACATTTCCGAAAAACAAAGTTCATTGGCATGTCCAAGCGGATAGAGCGGTACTGCTCATTCACGATATGCAAAAGTACTTTATCAACTTTTTTGATCATTCTCAGGCACCCGTTCCTGAGTTATTAGCGAATATTTCAGAGCTGAAATCACTGGCTCGTCAGGCAAATATCCCCGTGGTGTACACAGCACAACCTCCTAACCAAGACCCAGTAGAGAGAGCGCTGCTGACTGATTTTTGGGGAACAGGGCTGACAAAAGATACTGAGATTGTGTCTGAGCTTTCACCTGAAGACGGGGATATCCAATACACCAAATGGCGTTATAGCGCGTTTAAGAAAACGCCGCTGTTGGAGTGGATGAAAGAGACACAGCGTGACCAGTTGATCATTGTGGGTGTCTATGCACATATAGGTATCTTATCTACGGCGTTAGATGCTTTTATGTTGGATATACAGCCTTTTGTGGTCGGTGACGCTGTGGCTGATTTCTCTTTGGAAGATCATCATCATACGTTGAAATACATCACGGAGCGTGTTGGTTGCGTGACTTCGCTTGAGGCATTAAAACCACAAATGATCCACAGTCAAGAAACCAGATTATTGAGCCTTGAACAGATGCGTCAGCAAGTGGCTGAGCTATTGGATCTCGATTTAGATGAAGTGGATGTAGATGAGAAGCTCACTTTTCTTGGCTTAGATTCTATCCGCGCGGTTACCTTATTTGAATCATGGCGCAAGATGGGCATAGAGTGCGCCTTTTCAGAGATGATTAAATATTCAACTTTAAGAGAGTGGTGGCATGTGATGGAGCCTAGTGTTGTTGCTCAGTCGTCACATCAAGTCACGGACACACGTTCCACTGAAGAGCAACCGGTTTGAGTATACTGGGCCACTAGAATAGGGAAAGAGAACGCATCGCCCAGCAAAAGCCGATATCGACGATATCGGCTTTTTTGAGCGCCTGTGTTGTCATGATTAGTGAGAGTATTGCGTTCTTAACCATTTTTTGTTGACTTTGCCCACGGGGGTTTTAGGTAATTCATCGACGAAATGGATGTGATCAGGGATCTTAAATTCTGCTAATCCTTGAGCGTGTAAAAATCGTTTGAGAGTAATGGGTTTGAGCGTTTTACCGTTATCTGGAACGACAATGGCGCAACTGCGTTCACCAAGAAACTCATCAGCAATAGCAACCAAAGCCACATCATGAACATCCTGATGTTGAAGTAGCAGGTTTTCAACCTCTTCGGCTGCGATTTTTTCACCACCACGATTGATCTGATCTTTATCTCGTCCCGTGACGATAATATTGCCTTCAGCCGTCTTACGCACTCTGTCACCTGTGATATAGAAGCCTTGGTCGGTGAATGAGCGCTGGTTATGTTCTGGAGCTCGGTAATAACCTCGAATCGTATAAGGGCCTCTGGTCATGAGCAAGCCTTCCTCACCCACCGCAGCGGGCTCACCCTCATCGTTGATTATCATCACTTCATCATCAGCTGAAATTGGGTGTCCTTGAGTAGTAACAATCACGCTGAGTGGGTCATCAAGTCGTGTGTAATTAACCAACCCTTCAGCCATTCCAAACACTTGCTGTAATTGACAGTGAAGAGTCGTCGGTAAGCGCATTGCTGCGGCCTCACTAAACTTCGCTCCGCCGACTTGTACCAGAGTGAGGCTAGCGATGTTTTCTGTAGCGGACTCGGCGTATTTCATCCACAGTAGCGCTAACGGCGGCACTAGCGCTGCAACGGTAATGTGGTGCTTCTCAATTAAACGGAAAGCGGTGTGCGGTGTGGTATCGGAAGCGAGCACGACACAACCGCCAGCGTAAAAGACGCCCAATGCGCCGGGCGAGCTGAGTGGAAAGTTATGCGCAACGGGAAGAACACACAAATACCTCGTTTGTGGACCAAACTGACAAATTTGAATGCTACCAAGTACGCTATAAGCGTAGTCATTGTGCGTACGAGGGATCAATTTGGGAGTGCCAGTTGTTCCGCCGGAAAGCTGGAAAAAAGCCACTTGATCAGCAAAGACCGAATCAGTAACAGGATCGTCTCCCGCGCAGTGGTAAAGCGTATCTAACTCCTGAATTTGCTCGTGTGAGGATTGACCGCAAACAATGGTATGCAAGAGAGAAGGGCAACTACTTCGTAGTTTCTGAGCGGTTTGCTGCGCGTCAAAGCCCACGATATCGTCTGAAAAAATATAGGCTTTGGCGTGAGTATGTTGGCAAAAATAGCTCAGCTCTAGATAGCGGTGCGCTGGCAGAGCTAGAACCGGTTTAATGCCCCGCATGGTCAAGGCAAAAAAGCAGAGATAGAATTCAGCACGATTGGCCATTTGTAGTACGACATTATCACCCCGCTGCAAACCTAGGGAGCTCAAGCCAGCCGCAAGGCTGATCATTTTCTGATATAAATTTTGATAGCTGTACTGGCCGAAATCATCAATCAGTGCGATGGCGTCAGGGCTTTTTTTGACGGAATCACTGAAGTAATCAAATAAGGTTCTTTGTTGCCAGTAGCCTTGTTCACGATAGCGCTGGCTGAATTGCTCTGGCCAAGGGGTAAAATCGGTCGGGTTAAGATTATTCATGACCACTCCTTAGGCGGTAAGTAATTCATCAATTTCAATACCAGCGGCTTTCAAAATGGTGCTCATTTTTGCCCCTGTTTCATCGAGTTCACTCTGCGGTGAGGATTCATTCACTATGCCAGCTCCAGCGAACACGCTCATCTCGTTTTGGCTCACTTCAGCGCAGCGTATCGTGACAACCCACTCGCCATTTCCCCGAGCGTCGCACCAACCGATCATGCCAGTGAAGTAGCCGCGGTCGAAAGTTTCGATCTGCTTAATCGCTTGGTAAGCCGATAATCTTGGATAACCACACACTGCGGGTGTTGGGTGTAACTCTGCTGCAATGCGTAGCGAGTTAATCATCGGATCATCGGCTTGTCCTTCAAGCACTGTTGATAAATGCAGCATCGTTTCGGTTTCAATCACTGATGGAACCATAGGGGTAAATAAGTTATGGCAGTAGCGGCTGAGTACTTTCTCGACTTCCTCGACGACGAAGGCATGTTCATTCAGATCTTTTTGCGTATCAAGTAATGAAGCGGAGCGCTGTTGGTTTTGCACCGCGTTGTTTGATTTAGGCCGCGAGCCCGCTAGGGGGTTAGAAACGATAAACCCGCCTTTTTTCGCCAACAACAACTCGGGACTGGCTCCCATTAACTTGGCGTTAGGGCCAATTTCAGTAGAAAAAGTGTAGCCATTGCGATTGATGGACAACAGATTACGCAATAAACGAGTTTGATCGATGTGTTGTGGAGTCGAGAGTTTCACTAAACGTGATAGCACCACTTTTGATAGTTCGGTGGTATTAAACAGCTCAAGTAAGGTTGTGACTCCTTGTTTGTAGTCGTTGCCTGTTGGCGGTGAAACAATGGTCGCTTTATGGCTCTGCTGCCCTTCTTTTTCACTGGCCCGTGGGCTACCAGAAACATAGAGCTTTTCTGGAATGAAGAAACGCGTCGCCGTCTCTTCATTAAAAGGAATTGTCGCAAATAAAATAGGATTGTCGTACTCATCTGTTTTTGCTGCTTCTAGCATCTTGGTTGCTTGATCCGCCAGCTCACAGAATGGGAGCGCTTGATTGAACTGATGAGCAATTCCCACGCCAAGCATGGTGTTGTGAGGCGAAGCAAAAAAGAAGGGAGATTCTTTTAAGTGCTCATCCAATAGCTGATTAGCCATTTTTGAAAACCCAATAACTTCACGTTTCATCACCAAAACTCCATTAATAACGTGTTACGCCTAATTGCTTATTATTTTACAAACCACTAAAGTACGCAGATTATATATGATAATAATTATCAATAACAAATGATAATTAATGTTATTAACTAAGGCTGAGATTCAGTTATGGCTATGGTTTAGTGTGGATTTAACGGAGTAAAGTTAGGAAAATGATGAAATTAGACGAAACGGTTTTATTGACTGGAGCCGGGCAGGGGATTGGTTATGCCGTGTTGGAATCTTTACTGGCGAGCGGTTATCGAGTTGTAGCGACGGATAGAAATCACCACCAATTAACTCAGCAATTAGCGAGTTTGAACGCGCGCTATACCGAGCAGCTTCATTGCTATGAGCTTGATTTACAGCATCATGATGACGTCAAAAAAAGGGTACAAGAACTGAATGAGCGCTATCAGTTTGCTCATTTCATCAGCTGCGCGGGCACATTGCACCTTGGTTCAATAACCGAATTATCGATGTCAGAGATCAAAGCGATGTTTGATGTCAATACGTTTGGCACCTTAGCCGCTTTGCAAGGTGTAGCGATAGGAATGAAAGTGCGCCAGCGTGGCAATGTTATTGTGATTGGCTCTAATTCAGCGAATACGCCTCGGCTCAATATTGGAGCATATGCGGCATCTAAATCGGCTTTGCATATGTTGGTCAAGTGCGCAGCTCTTGAGCTTGCAAACGATGGAATTCGATGCAATATCGTTAGCCCAGGCTCAACACGCACCGAAATGCAAACGCAGTTATGGAACAGCGAATATGGTGAAAGAGAAGTGATAAAAGGTAATCTTGAACAGTACCGTTTGGGGATACCCCTTGGCAAAATGGCGGAGCCCGAAGACATTGCTGGGGTTGTTATGTTTTTGATGTCCAATGCAGCAAGTCAAATCACCATGCATGATTTGAGAGTGGATGGCGGCGCTACACTCGATAATTAAGTGAAGGCCACTGACGATAGGCAAGGTGAAGCAAACGGGAGCTTCACCTTAGTGGTGGTTTACACTGGAGCGTGACAATATTGCTGCTGTTGAAGTGTTGCGACCGCATCATCGAGCGTATTTAAAAAGCACATTGTATCCTCCCAACTTAAGCACTCATCAGTGATGGATTGGCCGTAGCAGAGCGGACCTTTATTCAAAGCTTGGCTACCGCCTTGCAAAAAGCTTTCGCACATTACTCCCGCAATGTGGCGCTCTCCAGACAGCAGTTGCTGGGCTATGTTGTTTATTACATCCAATTGATTCTTAGCGATTTTCCCACTATTACCGTGGCTGCAGTCAATCACCAGCCTGCTGCTGAGCTGGCTATGGTGTAATTGATAAGCCGCACTTTTAACACTGTGACTTGCATAGTTTGGCGTGACACCACCACGTAAAATGATATGGCAATATGGATTACCTTGAGTTTGCACCGCAACCGGTTGTCCATTCTCACCCGCCATAATCAACAGATGTGAATCGTTAGCGGCATGAATCGCATCGATTGCAATGGTCGTATTGCCGTCAGTACCATTTTTAAAACCAATAGGGCAGTGCAATGCCGAAGCGAGTTGGCGATGCGGTTGTGATTCAGTGGTTCTTGCGCCAACCGCACCCCAACAAATAAGGTCCGCGATATACGGTGCGATATGCGTATCTAAAAACTCAGTTGCTGTTGGTACACCCAGCGCTAGGACTGACTTGAGTAATTCACGGCTAGAGCTGAGCCCTTTGAGTAAGTTAAATTGACCGTTGAGATCAGGGTCAACCATGTATCCTTTCCAGCCAGTCCGCGTTCTCGGTTTTTCAAAATAAGTTCTCATCACCAACTTGAGAGTGCTGCTGAACTGTTTTTGTGCCTTTGCGAGTCGTTGTGCATAGTCAATTGCAGCCTCAGGGTCGTGGATTGAACATGGCCCAATAATCACCAACATCCTTGAGTCACGACCCGACAAGATATTTTGAATGTCTTGGCGGTGTTGGTGAACGGCCATTGATCGTTGATTATCGGTTTCTGATGATTGGTCTAGAAGGTATAGATTAGGTAAAGGAGTGATTGATGAAGCGTTCATCACATTATGTAGAGATTTCATGGGCACTATCCGCATAAACATTACGATGTAATGATAATTATTATCATTAATTATTTTCGATAGTGTGAAACATTTGTACAATTGTCAATATGTAAACAGATTTAAATCAAAATGGGGGAACGCGTTTAAAATGAGCAGGTAGCAATGATCAATCACTAATATGTTTGTGATGATTGTGTTTTTTTTGGTCTCCTGCCGCAGATCAATACATTAATGCCCACGGTGATTGGTGAGCGTTTGGGGTTACCAATAGAAGATTTTTACCATGGTCGTTTAGTTCAAGAGTACAAGCTGCCCTTATGCTCATATCAAAGGTCTAGATAGTTAGCCGGGCTCAAGAGTATGTTGTAAAGGCTATAAAGTTAGTTTACCCCCGATTGATATAATTGTTCGCTAGAAAACAAGTCAATTTATCGATGAGATTTCCTTGAAACAGATTCATTAACCTAGAGGTAAGTGCTAGCAGTATCACGAAGAGAGAAATAGGCGTTTTTAGAACGGTTCTTTTGTGCTCAGACATCTACTTATTAGCCATGAAAATCGCTTAATTTCAATGGTGTTGTAATTTATATGTCTAGGAGTAAATATGCATAAGTTCAAACTATCATTGGCAACAATACTCATTCTTTCATCGTGTTCTGCTTATGCAAATGAGCAAATTAAGAACGGCAAATTTAACGGGAACATGGATGGTTGGTGGAATGCTGGTGCAGATGTAAAAATCAAAAATGGCGAAGCATGTCTTGAGATTAGAAGTCCAGGAGAGAACCCTTGG
This sequence comes from Vibrio sp. V23_P3S9T160, assembly GCF_963886625.1. NCBI lineage: Bacteria > Pseudomonadati > Pseudomonadota > Gammaproteobacteria > Vibrionales > Vibrionaceae > Vibrio > Vibrio sp. V23_P3S9T160. Next base: position 47,543 of record NZ_CAWPDB010000066.1, on the reverse strand, counting down.
AATGTGATTTTAGGACAGGGCGGGATTGGGTTAGCAAACAAAGCAGATTATGAAGTTTCATTTGATGCTTATGCAACCGTTGATACTCAAATGAGAACGCTTATTCAGCATGAAGGTCCTCCTTATACCAACTATTTTGTGGATGATACAAAAGTCTCACTGAAGAAGAAGAGCTATAAGTTTAAGTTCAGCCATGATGTTGAAAGCGATGCTAAAACTGAGTTCCAGTTTCAAATGGGCGCCCAGAAAAAGGGAACCGTATGCGTTAGCAATGTTTCAGTCGTCGGTGAGAAATACATTGAAGAGCTGAAGATAAATTCTGTTCGTGCTAACCAAGTCGGTTACCTTCCTCAAGCAGATAAGTTTGTGTTTGTCGCGAATGAATCTAAAGAGCCATTAAAGTGGGTGCTAACAAACAACAGCAATATCAATGTCGATTTAGGTAAAACGGAAGTTTTTGGTCTTAATAAGGCATCAGGCGAGTTTATTCACCGTATTGACCTATCGAACTACAGATCAGATATGAGTGGCTTGAAAGTAAAAGTCGGTGAAGACGAGAGCTTGCCATTTAGCATTAGCAAAGATATCTACAGTCAGTTGAAGTACGATGCATTGTCTTACTTCTACCAAAACCGTAGTGGTATTGAGATTGATAAGGCTCTGGTACAGCGTGACGATCTAGCGCGTCCCGGCGGTCATATGAGCGATGTGGTTACCTGTTTTAATAAGACGGACAGCTGGGGTAATAAATGGCCAGGCTGTGATTTTTCTGTCGATGTAACTGGCGGTTGGTATGATGCTGGCGACCATGGTAAGTATACGGTTAACAGCGGTATCTCGACTTGGACTCTTTTGAACCTGTTTGAAAGAGGTAAATGGCTAGATAACACACCAATTCCTTTTGCAGAAGGGAAAGTGAAAATTCCAGAAGCAGGAAATGGCGTCAATCCTTTGTTGTCAGAGGCTCGTTGGAATATCGAATTTATATTGGCAATGCAGATCCATAGTGACCAACCTGTAGCGGTTCCTGCTGGTGACCAGTCTGAAGATAAAACACTTAAACTGACTAAGATTGACGCAAAAGGTATGGCTTTCCATAAAGTTGCTGATGAAGCTTGGACAGGTATGCCACTGCCACCTCATATGGACACCCAGAAGCGATATGTGGGTTATCCAACCACTGCGGCTACGTTGAACTTATCAGCAATTGGTGCTCAATGTGCGCGAATTTGGAAAGAGATTGATCCTGCGTTCTCAAAAAACTGTTTGAATGCGGCGCAAGAGGCTTGGGAAGCCGCGAGCAAAAATCCTCATATTCTTGCCTATGATAACTTCACAGGGTCGGGCCCATATGATGATAAAGAGCTTTCAGACGAGTTCTACTGGGCTGCAAGTGAACTTTATATCACCACAGGTGACAGCAAGTACCTTAAAGCAGTGAAAGCTTCTCCTCATTATCTAGAGACACCAAAAGGTAACATTGAAGCAGATGGCGAAATGTTCTGGGGGTACACAGCGCCTTTAGCAACAATAAGCTTGGCCGTTGTGCCTAATGGATTGGGTGAGGATCAAATTAAAGTTGCAAGGAAAAACTTAATCGCAACCTCTGATAACTTTGTGGGCCAGATTAATAACGAGGGTTATCATATTCCTTACACGGTAGAAGAGTATCCGTGGGGATCGAACTCGAGTTTTGTAAATAGAGCTATCTTCTTAATCTATGCGAATGATTTCACCGGCGATATTAAGTATGTAAAAGCGGCTGCAAATGCGATGGATTACTTACTAGGCGCGAACCCAATGAACCTGTCTTATATTACAGGTTACGGCACCAATGCGGCTAAAAGTCCACATCACCGTTTTTGGGCACATGCTGCGGATGAAAAGTCACCAGCTCCAGCACCTGGCGCACTAGTGGGTGGACCCAACTCAGTGAGTTACAGTGATCCAGTCGCTGCGACATTGAAGGGGCAGTGTGTTGGCCAAACCTGTTATAGAGATAACATTAATGCATGGTCGTTTAATGAGATCACGATTAATTGGAATGCTCCTCTCGTTTGGGTTTCTTCTGCTTTGGATGAAGGGCAATTATATTGATTAACGGGTCACTTTTTTGGGAAAAATATTTATGTACCTAAACTTCTAAGCCAGTACGAGTCAGGAAAAGACGTTAAGAGAATACAATCTCTTGAAATAGCTAGGTTTAGATACAAAAAAAGACGTCCTAGGACGTCTTTTTTCTTGAATTTGGCTCCCCCTGCAAGACTTGAACTTGCGACATACGGATTAACAGTCCGCCGTTCTACCGACTGAACTAAGGGGGAATTGCTTTGAGCGGTGCGAATGGTAGCGAGTGGGGTGTCCAGTGTCAACCTTTCCAGCCGAAGAAAAAGTAAAAATATTTCCCTGAAAATACTTTACTTTTCTGTACCCCTTATCGGCATTAGGCTAGGTTTAGTTATCCACCAAAATTGTGGATAAGTGTGTTGACGAATCCTGAGCAATTCGTTTCATCAATGAATGTTGAGTTATTACTCTACTCATTTGTTGAGTTTATTTTTTATATAACACTATGTTTTTTATTTTATTTTTTGATTTATCAACTGAAATTATCAATAAGAAATGAAAATGAATGGCGATGAGAAAAAGGGAGTCATTTTGAAATTTTGGGGAAAACAAGTGGATTATTTTTGAAAGTTAGGAGTGGTTTTTTACGAATCAGGCCGAAGATGGTAGCAAACGTATGGAGAAGAAACTAGCATTTTTTCAAAACAGGGGTGATTTACGACGCAACTATTTTGAACAATTACTTGCAACAAAACATGGCTAACAGCGAGAATGCCTATTCAGTTATAGAGGACAACGGCATTATGAGCAAAACGTTTGAATTGGTATCGGGCTATCAACCCTCAGGCGATCAACCTACGGCGATCAAGCAATTGTTTGATGGGCTAGATGCAGGTCTTGCTCATCAAACCTTATTGGGTGTGACGGGTTCAGGGAAAACATTCACCTTGGCTAATGTGATCGCCAAGGCGCAGCGTCCGGTTATCTTGTTGGCACCGAATAAAACGCTCGCAGCCCAGCTGTATGGTGAGATGAAGTCATTTTTCCCCAATAATGCGGTTGAGTATTTCGTCTCTTATTACGACTACTACCAGCCAGAGGCGTATGTGCCGACCACGGACACATTTATAGAAAAAGATTCCTCGATTAACTCACACATAGAACAAATGCGACTCTCCGCGACTAAAGCGCTGCTTGAGCGTAAAGATGCGATTATTGTAGCTTCTGTATCGGCGATCTACGGTTTGGGTGATCCTGATTCTTATCTGAAAATGATGCTGCATGTTCGCCGTGGCGATGTAATGGATCAGCGCGACATTATCCGCCGTTTAGCCGAGCTCCAATACACACGTAACGATATGGCGTTTGAACGTGGTCAATTTAGAGTTCGTGGAGAGGTGATCGATATCTTTCCCGCGGAATCGGATTATGCGGCCGTGCGTGTTGAAATGTTTGATGATGAGGTAGATTGCATCAGTTTGTTTGACCCATTGACGGGCGCAATGATTCAGCGAGATCTTCCTCGCTATACCATCTATCCTAAAACGCACTACGTTACGCCAAGAGAGCGCATTGTCGATGCGATAGAGCACATCAAAGAGGAGCTGCGAACTCGCCAAGCCTATCTGTTGGAAAACAATAAACTACTCGAAGAGCAGCGCATATCGCAGCGTACTCAATTTGATATTGAAATGATGAATGAGCTCGGTTTTTGTTCAGGTATTGAAAACTATTCACGTTATCTTAGTGGGCGAAAAGAGGGAGAGCCGCCTCCGACCCTGTTTGACTATCTACCGCATGACGGTTTATTGATTATCGACGAATCACACGTAACCGTGCCGCAAATTGGCGCGATGTTCAAAGGTGATCGTTCACGTAAAGAAACGTTAGTGGAGTTTGGTTTCCGGTTGCCTTCCGCTTTAGATAACCGTCCATTAAAGTTTGAAGAGTTCGAATCACTTGCGCCGCAGACGATTTTTGTTTCTGCTACCCCGGGCAACTATGAGCTAGAAAAATCAGCCGGACAAATTGTGGATCAAGTGGTGCGCCCAACCGGACTACTTGATCCCGTGCTGGAAGTACGACCAGTTGCAACACAAGTGGATGATGTGTTGTCAGAGATCCGCATTCGCTCAGCGAAAGATGAACGTGTGCTGATCACGACATTGACTAAACGCATGGCTGAAGACTTAACTGAGTATCTTCATGAACATGGGGTTAAGGTCAGATATCTGCACTCAGATATTGATACTGTTGAGCGGGTTGAGATTATTCGCGACCTTCGCCTAGGCGAATTTGATGTGTTAGTGGGTATTAACTTACTGCGTGAAGGTTTGGATATGCCTGAAGTCTCTCTTGTCGCAATTCTTGATGCGGATAAAGAAGGCTTTCTACGTTCAGAACGTTCATTAATTCAGACCATTGGCCGTGCGGCACGTAACATTGAAGGCAAAGCGATTCTCTATGCTGACCGCATTACTAACTCAATGAAAAAAGCGATGGATGAGACCGATCGTCGCCGTGAAAAGCAGCAAGCACACAATGAAGAACAAGGGATAACACCTCAGGCGCTAAAACGTAATGTCAAAGACATTATGGAGTTAGGTGATATTACTAAGTCCAAGCAGCAGAGGATGAGCAAACAAGTACCTTTGTCGAAGGTGGCAGAAAGCTCGCAAACTTATGAAATATTCACGCCGCTACAACTGGAAAAAGAGATCGCCAAACTAGAAGGGTTAATGTACAAACACGCACAAAACCTAGAATTTGAATTGGCTGCCGAAAAGCGTGACCAAATTGAAAAACTGCGTCAGCAGTTCATTACCAACAGTTAAAAAAATAGCCAATAGAAAAAGGTCTATTGGCTGTTATTTGTGAACACTTTATTCACTAACAACGTCAGTTGGCTAGGTGACCCCTAAGGGTCATATTGAATAGAGCACATATCGTGCCAATTAATTTTATGCAAAAAGGGCTATTAACTAACGAATTAGTGCCTTTTTGTTATTTTATTTTGCAAAATGCGAACCTTAATGCAATAGTTAAGGCAAAGTGCAAAATAATAATGGCTAGAATATGCAACCTGACTTTTCTCTACAAAAGGCTAAATACCTTTTGATGGTGGAAGATACGGCTTCCGTTGCGGCGCTGTATCGTTCATACCTCACCCCCCTTGAAATCGATATCAATATTGTTGGTACAGGTCGTGATGCGATAGAGAGTTTAGCTCACCGAGAGCCGGACCTCATATTGCTGGATCTTCGATTACCCGATATGACGGGCATGGACGTTTTACATGCTGTGAAAAGTCACTACCCCAATGTGCCAGTGATATTCATGACCGCTCATGGTTCGATCGATACCGCAGTGGAAGCGATGCGTCACGGTGCCCAAGATTTCTTGATCAAACCTTGTGAAGCAGACCGCTTGCGCGTCACGGTTAACAACGCCATACGTAAAGCTAGCAAACTAAAAAATGAGGCTGGTAACCCGGGTAATCAGAACTACCAAGGCTTTATCGGTAGCAGTCAAACCATGCAATCAGTCTATCGAACCATTGACTCAGCGGCCTCCAGTAAAGCCAGTATTTTTATTACTGGCGAAAGTGGTACGGGTAAAGAGGTGTGCGCAGAAGCGATTCATGCGGCCAGTAAACGTGGCGATAAACCCTTCATTGCGATTAACTGCGCCGCCATTCCTAAAGATTTAATAGAGAGTGAACTCTTTGGCCACGTGAAAGGCGCATTTACTGGCGCAGCGACCGATCGCCAAGGCGCAGCCGAGTTGGCTGATGGCGGCACTCTGTTTTTGGATGAACTGTGTGAAATGGATTTGGATTTGCAGACCAAGCTGTTGCGCTTTATCCAAACGGGCACATTCCAGAAAGTGGGCTCATCGAAGATGAAAAGTGTCGATGTTCGTTTTGTCTGCGCTACCAACCGCGATCCATGGAAAGAGGTACAAGAGGGGCGTTTTCGTGAAGATTTGTACTATCGTCTTTATGTGATCCCATTACATTTACCACCGTTACGCGAGCGAGGCGATGACGTTATTGAAATTGCTTACTCTTTACTCGGCTTTATGTCTAAAGAAGAAGGCAAAGGTTTTGTCCGCTTAGCGCCAGAGGTTGTGGAGCGTTTTACGCGCTATGAATGGCCGGGTAATGTGCGTCAACTGCAAAACGTGTTGCGGAATGTGGTGGTATTGAACCACGGCAACGAGATCGAACTGAGCATGTTACCCCCACCGCTAAATCAAGTCGTGGATAACAAGATCCGATTAGCAAACCTAACGACGGAAACGCGCAAGGAAAATATAACCGTGCACGATATTTTTCCTTTATGGATGACGGAAAAGCAAGCCATCGAACAAGCGATAGAAGCGTGTGATGGTAATATTCCTAAAGCAGCCAGTTATTTAGACGTTAGCCCTTCAACGATCTACCGCAAGCTTCAAGCGTGGAACAGTAGAGAGAACTCATAGAGATATGGAACTGATCAATAAAAACAAAATTGCGCATTTGGCCCAAGAAATTGGAGAAGAGAATGTGCCAATATTGCTCGATATTTTTCTCAGCGAGCTGAGCGCCTATACACAGAAGCTAGCTGATCAAAATCTGCCGGATAAAATCGAATATTTAAAAGACATCAGCCATGCTCTAAAAAGCAGTGCCGCCAGCTTTGGTGCGGATAAACTGTGCGCTAAAGCGGTGGATATCGATAGCAAAGGAAAGGCAAACTGCATTTTTGATGAGGCTGAAGAAGTGGCGGCGATGCGCGCTCTTATCGAAGAGACGCATCGTTGCTACTGCCACTTGATGGATTAGCTTGTGAGTTGATTCTCAATGGCTTTTTGAAGTTTAACTCGGTCGTGCCGCCAGTCACGATTGGATGATGCTAGCTCTGTAGTGACACAATGCCAGTGTTCAGCCAGCTCCGGATGTGGTGTATCGCCGATCACCACATCGATTTTTCGTGCGTGGCAGGCGCGCTCACACCATTCCAATTTCTGCCGTAGCGGCATGCGACCAGCAGGTCCTTGCTCGGGAGACAAGTTCTCAACAAAAATCAGCTTTGCTTTTACGTTTTGCTCAATGGCATTGCCAATTTCGGGCAGCAGTAGTGGTGGCATCACACTGGTGAGAAAGCTTCCCGGGCCAAGGATGATGCAGTCTGCTGCACTGATGGCGAGTATGGCTTCTTTGGTTGCTGGCACTTCAGGTGATAAATCTAAGCGCCTTAAATCTTCCGTCATCTCGTCCACGTTCGTTTCACCCGTGACCCAGTGACCATCCATAGAAAGTGCACTAAGATCAGAAGGATGCTCTGACATAGGTAAAATATTAACATCGACTTTGAGCATGTTGCGGATCAAGTTGATCGCGTCTAAAGGGCGCACAGATAGGTTATCTAATGCAGTCAGCATCAAATTACCGAGATTATGGCCATTGAGTTCTCCCGCACCTTTAAAGCGATATTCAAACATCATCGAACTGATGGAAGGCTCAGTGATCAACTGGTTGATACAGTTACGTGTATCGCCCCATGCAATGCCACCTTGGCAGTGGCGAATGCGCCCAGTGGAACCGCCGTTATCTGTGGTGGTTACAATCCCTGTCGCATTGGAGCCAAAATCTTTTAACGCCGCTAGCATGCGTCCAAGCCCATGTCCTCCGCCAATGGCGACGACTTTCTTTGAAGTGTATAGAGTCATCTGTTCTTCTTATTTTTTAATAATTAACTACAATTTAAATCAGCTTGTTCACAACCCATACTCATTAGGAGGTAAATTGGGTAATGGACTCTTTTTTTTTACGATAAGGGTAGAATCACTTACTAATATTAAGTATTTTACTTATCAGCTGCTGTAGAGATAGTTAATTATACTACCTCAACGGCTGCCATAGCTCCGAGCTTAACTGGCTAAGTCTCATTTTTGTGAGATAGGGTGGTTAAGCCAGTGGTCTAATACCACAAGGGCATAATTGGAAATGATTATGCCTCCCGTATTTGGAAAGGTGTTCCGTGGCGCAACAGTTCGAAGATAGATTCCAACGTAAATTTTATTATTTACGTTTATCTGTTACAGATGTCTGTAACTTTAAATGTACATATTGCCTGCCCGATGGTTATCAACCTTCGGGGCAGAAAAACTCGTCTTTTTTAACCCTTCCTGAAATACAACGCGTCGTGCGAGCCTTTGCCGACTGTGGTACGTCGAAAGTACGCATCACAGGGGGGGAGCCGACTTTGCGCAAAGACTTTAACGACATTATTGCTTGTGTGGCGAATACCGCTGGTATAGAGAAAGTGGCGACCACCACCAACGGTTACCGTATGGCCAAACAAGTAGAAGGTTGGCAATCGGCCGGGTTAACGCATATCAATGTCAGTGTCGATAGTCTTGATCCAAGAATGTTCCACCAAATCACGGGTGAAAACAAATTTACGCAAGTGATGGCGGGGATTGATCGCGCTTTTGAAGTCGGTTACCAGCAAGTTAAAGTCAACGTTGTGCTGCTAAAAGACCTTAATCATCAGCAGTTACCTGCTTTTTTAGATTGGATTAAACATCGCCCTATTCAACTTCGTTTTATTGAACTAATGCAAACTGGTGAAATGGACTCGCTGTTTGAGCGTCACCATATTTCAGGTGTTGCCATTCGTAATCAACTGATTGCCAATGGTTGGGTGCTGAAAACCCGAGCTCACAATGATGGGCCAGCGCAAGTATTTGTTCATGCCGATTACCAAGGTGAAATCGGCCTTATCATGCCGTATGAGAAAAACTTTTGCCATAGCTGCAACCGCTTACGTGTTTCGGCAAAGGGGAAGTTACACCTGTGCCTTTTCGGTGAGCAAGGCGTTGAATTGCGCGATCTGCTTGCCCAAGATAATCAACAGCAAGCCTTAATTGAGCGCATTCAAGCGCAATTACAGACCAAGTCGGTCAGCCATTTTTTACAAGATGGCAATACGGGTATGACGCCTAATCTCGCCTCCATTGGCGGCTAAATTCTTTTTGTCACTGGCTATTGTTTAGCGGGTGATGTGGTACACATTTGAACAGTAGGTGAACACATGGGTCACGCAGAAAGCGCATTTCAACCAGCACATATTGCCGTACTGACGGTTTCCGATACTCGTACTGAAGAAAACGATACTTCAGGCGGTTACTTAGCTGAGCAACTTCAACAAGCGGGACACATTCTGGCCGATAAGCAGATTGTTATTGATGATCAGTATAAAATTCGCGCGATTGTTTCTCAGTGGATCGCGGATGAAAACGTGCAAGCCGTGCTGATCACGGGCGGAACGGGTTTTACCTCACGCGACAGCACACCAGAGGCATTAAAGCCCTTGTTTGATAAAGAAGTTGAAGGTTTTGGTGAGCTGTTCCGATTGGTCTCTTACGATGAAATTGGCACTTCAACCATTCAGTCTCGCGCCATTGCAGGTTTTGCCAACCATACGGTTATTTTTGCCATGCCAGGTTCAACAGGAGCGTGCAAAACCGGTTGGACAAAAATCATCAAACAGCAGTTAGATGCCAGCCATCGCCCATGCAACTTTATGCCACATCTTTCGGTTTAACGGGGTTTCAATGAGCGAATTTACTCATATTAATGCCTCAGGCGAAGCCAATATGGTCGATGTCTCTGCCAAGGCTGAAACCGTACGTGAAGCACGTGCGGAAGCCTTTGTGAAGATGTCACCACAAACGCTGCAACTGATCCTTTCTGGGCAACACCACAAAGGTGATGTGTTTGCCACCGCAAGAATTGCGGGCATTCAAGCGGCGAAGAAAACGTGGGATTTAATCCCACTGTGCCACCCATTGCTGCTTACTAAAGTAGAAGTGCAGCTTGAAGCCATCGAAGAACAAAGCAAAGTTCGAATTGAATCATTGTGTAAATTAACCGGTAAAACAGGGGTTGAAATGGAAGCCTTAACCGCGGCATCGGTGGCGGCGTTAACCATTTACGACATGTGTAAAGCAGTACAAAAAGATATCGTGATTGAACAAGTACGCTTACTTGAAAAAAGCGGCGGGAAATCTGGTTACTTTAGCGCTCAGCCACAACAAAAGGTTACGCATGATTAATGTCCTCTTTTTTGCTCAAACTCGTGAGTTGATCGGCCAAGACAGCATTCAACTCAAGGCACAGTTTGCTACGGTTGAAGCACTGCGTAGCCACTTAGCCTCGCAGCCTGGGAAATGGGATTTAGCCTTGCAACCGGGAAAACTGCTGGTGGCAGTCAATCAAACCATCGTTGCCTTTGATTACCCGTTAAGTGATGGTGATGAAGTGGCTTTTTTTCCTCCAGTAACCGGAGGCTAGTGATGGATAGCCGTATTTCCGTTCAAATATCAGATTTCTCGGTAGACGCAGAATACCGTGATTTGTCGCAAGGTACTTCCGCTGGCGCTGTGGTTACCTTTATTGGCAAAGTTCGTGATATGAATTTAGGTGATAATGTTATTGGCTTAACGCTTGAGCACTATCCGGGAATGACAGAAAAAGCTTTGAGTGATATTTGTGATCAGGCTCAGGCACGTTGGCCGGTGCAAAAAATCCGTGTGATCCACCGAATCGGTGATTTAGATATTGGCGATCAAATCGTGTTTGTAGGTGTTTCGAGCTCACATCGTGGTGCGGCTTTTGAGGCGTGCGAATTTGTTATGGATTACCTTAAAGCCAAAGCACCGTTTTGGAAGAAAGAGCGCACCACCGAACAAACACGCTGGGTGGAGTCTCGAGATTCAGATGCCCAAGCCGCGCAGCGTTGGGCTAATCATCACACCATCGACTAAGCCTTGTGTAGTATATGAATAGTTCCGCGCTGTTGATTCTTCGCGTGAAACAGCGCTTTATCGGCCGTTGATACAAACTGTTCTGGCGTCATGCCAGTCGGTATGTGTTCGCAATATTGGATGCCGATAGTAATCGATACATACAATGAGACACGAGAATAGCGGTGAGGGATTTGCAGCTCTCTCACTTCACTAAGTAGTTGTAATGCTTTTTGCTCGCACTGTTTAATATCAATATCCGCAATAAATAGTAGAAATTCATCTCCTCCATAGCGAAAGCAGAGGTCATCTTTACGTTTCCAATGCTGCAGAGTGCTCGCTATCTTGCGTAGCACAGTATCGCCATTCACATGGCCATAGTGGTCGTTATATTCTTTGAAGCAATCTAAGTCGATCATGAAAATTGCAGCACTACTTTGCTCACGCTTGATCTTATCTAACGCTTTGGGCAGCAATGAGTCCATCGCATAACGGTTATAGACCTGAGTTAAATGATCCACATTGGTCAGTTTTTCTAACTCAAGTTGGTGTATAGAAAGCCGCTCTAACGTGCGCTTATAAGCGGTAATATTTCTCACAATCCATAGCACGTACTCAGTATTTTTCAGCGGGATGACCAATGCGTTAAAAAACTGAATATCGATAGGGCCAGAGCTGCCTTTAAATTGAGCAATTACCCTTAGGTCGAGATCGTATTCAAACTCTCGCATTTGTCCGTTATCAATGACTTCTTGGATAATTTGATGAAACCAAGCGGCTTTTTTTTCGGGTAATACCTGGTATAGATTGAGACCAATGAGAACCCTTGGGGCGTGGTGTCGGCTGCGATCCGTTCCTCCTAAGGCCTCCACATATACGCCATCGCGGTTAATCAGAAAAGTGGGTTCGGGTAATGACTCCAACAAGCTGCGCATCAGTGCTGGGTTTTCTATAATCTCGGAAAACAGTGGCGAATTCACCATGCCCAGTCCTTATTAATACAACGGTCAATGTTTAAGATATAAATGATATTAACTGTAAAATCTTGCGAGACATCGTGTTCTTAACGTGTTGTTTGATTCAAAAATGAGACGTTTTGATAAAAGATTTTGCCATTTACCCTTGATAAAAATTAACTATTTGTAATATCGATAGTTTGTGCCGATGAGCAAAATCGATTTTTTCCATTTAGCAAAACGGTGAAATTAGTCAACACTTAACTTAAGGCAGCATACCGTTGCAACCAAGGAGACAGATATGCAATCGCTAATAGTTAAAGACTATATGACATTACAAGCCATCACCTTCAAACCGGACATGCCAATGACTGCGGCTTTAGAAAAAGTGATGCGTTCGGAGCATCTTGGTGGTCCTGTTATTAACGACCAAGAACAAGTGATTGGCTTTCTATCAGAGCAGGATTTGCTCGATAAATTGGTGAAGGTGAGTTATTTCTGTGAAGACACCCATTTAGTCCGTGACTGCATGCACCCTGAAGTGCTGTCCGTTTCATCAGACACTTCTATTATTGAGCTTGCTGACATGATGAAAGTAGGAAAACCGAAAGTTTATCCCGTGATCGATCAAGGTAAATTGGTTGGCATTATTACGCGCAGAGATGTACTGAGAGCATTAGGGAAAAACTTAACGCATTGTTTTAAAAAGCCAACATAGCAAACTATACCCTTCCTACTTGAAGCTGCAGCAGTGTTGGCTACGTTCGTTCACCCCAATCACATAGTTTGCCTATGCTCATGGGGACTCACTCACTTGCCGCCTACCTGCAACTCCAAGTTGTTTGGGTATATCAGCAGTAATAAATAAAATTCTAGAGGTGCAGTGCACCTCTTTTCCATCTAATCAAGGTGAATGTGCGTTAAGTTCAGGTTTGATAAAAATGCGCTTGACCTTGGAGTTGACTCTAAGGTTTAAGCTTTGTGCATCAGAGAAGGAGAATCCTATGTGCACAAAACATGAAGCTTGCAGTACTACAAAAAATAGCATGGCAAACCCGCAGGCGGTGTCATGCTCTAGTCTTAAAATTACCGCGATTAGGGCTGCGGGCGTTGATTCAAATGAAGAGGGGTGCTGCGGGTCACAAGAGTGCGCAAGCAATGATCCTGATGATGAACCCGCGCAGCTCACATCCGTTAAAACACAGTTTAACCAAAGCTGGAAAATTGAAGGGATGGATTGCCCATCTTGCGCACGTAAGGTTGAAACGGCGCTTAAAAAAGTGGGTAATGTGATCGACGCCAAAGTGCTGTTTGCCACTGAAAAATTGGTGGTCAAGTTTAATACCGAAGAGGCAGCGCTTGAAATAGAGCAAGCGGTTCGTAATGCAGGTTTTACGGCTCACCGCATTGATGCGGCTAATCCAGTTTCTGCCCCCATTCGTAGCGATTGGAAGTCAGTCATAAAACAGAACGCGCAGATCCTCTCCATTGCTGGCGCCATGGTACTCGCCGCTATTGTGCAGCCTTATTTCCCTCAAATCAGCGATGGGATGTTCATTTTGACCTGCCTTGCCGGTTTGTATCCTATCGGTAAAAAAGCGATTCAACTGGCACGCTCAGGCACACCTTTTGCGATTGAAACCTTAATGAGCGTTGCGGCGCTCGGAGCGCTCTATCTTGGTGAAACGGTTGAAGCAGCGATGGTGCTATTACTCTTCCTCATCGGAGAGCGGCTAGAAGCTTTTGCCGCTTCTAAAGCGCGTAGCGGTGTACAAGCTTTAATGGCACTGGTGCCTGAAACGGCAACAAAAATTGTGGCAGGAGAACGCATCACGGTGGCGGCACATGAGCTAAAACCGGGGGATGTAGTGGAAGTTTCTCCCGGCTCTCGGCTACCCGCGGATGGTCAATTGCACGAAGCGTCGGCCAGTTTTGATGAGAGCGCGTTAACGGGCGAATCACTGCCTGTCGAACGCTATCAAGGTGACAGTGTCATGGCGGGTGCTGTGGTCGCGGATCAGGTGGTGCGTTTCACCATCACCTCCAAACAGGGTGAAAACGCGATTGACCGCATTTTGCATCTGATTGAAGAAGCGGAATCTCGCAAAGCGCCGTTAGAACGTTTTCTTGATAAATTTAGTCGTTGGTATACCCCATTAATGATGTTGGTTTCATTAGCCGTGGTTGTGATACCGCCGACACTGTTTGCTCAGCCATGGGAAACATGGGTTTACCGTGGCTTAGCCTTACTGCTGATTGCTTGTCCATGTGCGTTGGTTATCTCAACTCCCGCGGCCATTACTTCTGGCCTTGCCGCAGCGGCGCGTCGTGGTGCACTGATCAAAGGGGGCGCAGCGCTCGAACAGCTTGGAAAAATAGAGAGTATTGCTTTTGATAAAACGGGCACTTTGACCAAAGGTAAACCGGAAGTTACGGATGTGGTTGCGCTCAATGGCTGGGATGAAGAGCAATTGTTGCGCTATGTCGCAGCGGTTGAAATGGGCTCGAGCCATCCTCTGGCAACCTCTTTAGTGAAAAAAGTGCAAGCGATGGCTTTGCCCATTCCAGAAGCGATAGAGAAGCTAGCGTTAGTTGGCAGTGGGGTTTCGGGGGTTGTGGAAGGGAAATCGCTGCGCGTATTAGCGCCAAGCAAAGCGAATATTCCGTTTTCTGATGCATTTAGCGCGCAAGTGGAAGCGCTAGAGATGCAAGGCAAAACAGTGGTGGTGGTTTTTGAGCAAGAGAACATTGTCGGTTTAATCGCATGGCAAGATACCTTGCGTGAAGATGCCAAAGCCGCCATTGAAGCTCTGCGCCGTTTGGGGATCGACACTATTATGCTCACTGGCGATAACCCTAGAAGCGCTGCGACGATGAGCGCTCAATTAGGGATAGATTTCAAAGCCAGTTTATTACCGCAAGATAAAGTGGAATACATTCAACAGTTGGCGCAGAGAAAACAGGTGGCGATGGTCGGGGATGGCATTAATGATGCGCCGGCAATGAAAGCGGCCAGCATTGGTATTGCGATGGGGGGGGGTACCGATGTTGCGTTGGAAACGGCCGATGCGGCAATTACTCATAATCGATTGGTCGAGCTCGCCACCATGATCGAGCTATCACAAGCTACCCTCGCCAATATTCGCCAGAATGTCACGCTAGCGCTAGGCTTAAAAAGTATCTTTTTAGTCACGAGTTTACTCGGTATTACGGGCTTATGGGTGGCGGTGCTGGCTGATAGTGGAGCTACCGCGTTAGTGACGCTCAATGCGTTGCGTCTATTGAAATTTAAAAAATAGTCCGAGACTAAAAACCAAAAAGCTCAGCAAGGCATGGCGGGTCGTTATCTCTCATGCCTGTTGGGTTTGCACCCTATTGTGGTAATAGTGTGAAATGCGTCGATATTGCGCTTGTATTTTGTTATGCAGTGTTGGAAATCATCTTTTAGGGTTGGGTGTTATTTCATCAATCTTGCTGTTTTTTGTGATGCAAACCGTTTTTATGAGAATGTGTTCGTTACATTGCGTCATTCATTGTGAATTTGATCACTCTTTGTTGGTGCGTGGTCCGCTAGAGTAGCTGCATACCCGATATATATCTATGAGCTGAACAAGCCGCAATAAGGAGTCACTTATGTCTCAAGCCGTTTTCCATCTAGGTGTTACCGAAGCCGATCTGAATGGTGCTACTTTGGCCATTATCCCTGGGGATCCAGCCCGCGTACAAAAAATCGCTGAAGAGATGGAAAATCCAGTCTTTCTTGCTAGCCACCGTGAATACACTGTGTACCGCGCAGAGTTAGACGGTAAGCCAGTCGTTGTTTGTTCTACTGGTATCGGTGGTCCTTCTACGTCTATTGCGGTTGAAGAGCTTGCTCAACTTGGCGTGCGTACTTTCCTACGCGTAGGTACTACTGGTGCAATCCAACCTCATGTCAATGTGGGTGATATGATTGTCAGCACAGGTTCGGTTCGCCTTGACGGTGCAAGTTTGCACTTTGCACCAATGGAATTCCCTGCTGTGGCTGATTTCGATGTCGCCACTGCAATGAAAGCGGCTGTAGTTGAAAGTGGTGCAACCGTGCACATGGGCGTTACCGCATCAAGTGATACCTTCTACCCAGGCCAAGAGCGTTATGACACCTTCACAGGTCGTGTTGTACGTCGTTTCCAAGGCTCGATGAAAGAGTGGCAAGATATGGGCGTATTGAACTTTGAGATGGAATCCGCCACTTTACTAACCATGTGTGCGAGCTCAGGTTTGAAAGCAGGTTGTGTGGCTGGTGTGATCATCAACCGTACTCAAAAAGAGATCCCAGATCACGCGACACTCAAAGAGACTGAGGCTCGTTCAATCAAAGTGGTTGTCGAAGCGGCGCGTAAAATGCTGTAATTGAGTTCTGAATTTACACTGATGTATCTATGTACACGGTGAGTGATTAGGCCACTTTTGGATAAAGTGGCCTTTTTACTTTCTAAATAATCACCAGTCAAACAGTCACCAGCTAAATAATTACTCACTAAGCAATCGCCAATTTAGGCAACGGAATGTACAAGCTCTCGGTTAAGTCGCTGAGCATCTGGTCGTAAACGTGAGAGATGCTGAGTGAAATATCCGAAGTAATTTGGTACATCGCATCAGCTTCTATTTGAAAGGCAGGATGATCATGCAGTTCGCTCAGGCTATGCAGCGCGGCTGAGCAGCTTGGCGAAGCTACCGTTAAAGGGCTGATTAAGGCGAGTTGATTCATCCTACGCCTGACAACCTCACTATAATGCTGCAAGCGTATGCGGCCATCTTGAGTATCCATTTCATCAATGCTGATGCGCAACTGAGTTAGCGCGTCCATCGCATCAATGACCTGTTGCCAATTAATATGATATTCATCGCTGAGATCTTCGCGGTTGGATTCCACCAACCAAGCCAGTATCACCTCATCCATTAAGAACATACAGTGACGAATTATTTTACCATGCATCATTTGGTTACGAGCCACAGAGCGCTCTGGCCACTCCTTCATGAGTGCTTTAAGCTTAATTTGCAGCACACGGTACATTGGTTTGTTGTCAAAGTGTGCGATAGCAATTAAGTGATTACTTTTTTCGTATAGCGTATTTTGCAATTCATTCAACTCAGTGTCGCGTCTTTGACCAGAGGCTAGTGTTTGATGGGTAATGTTACGGTGCTGACGGCATAAAAACAGTAGCTGGCGAAGGTCGATCAGCAGTTGATATTTACGTTGTAATGTGGATTCACGCTGTTTTGCCAGATAAAACATCAGCCACAATATACCGATAGAGATAAGCATTGAGATAAAAACAAACATAACCAACTCCTTGTTAATGTTATACCAATCTAGAGTTAGCAGGGTTAATGCCAGTTTTTTATTTGTTTAAATTCAATGTGTTATGTATTTTCGCGTTGAAGTGATGCATCTTATTGGTGCATTTTGAACTAAAAGTGTGAGCAGGATCGATTTTGAGCAGTATGGTGATAAAAAATCCCCAACACAGAGCGTGTTGGGGATGCTATCGTGAAGATTGATGTATTACAGGATGCGCATGCCAGCTTGAGCACCTTCATGTGGCTCAAGAATCCATAGCTCGCTGCCACCAGGGCCTGCGGCTAAGATCATGCCTTCTGACATACCAAACTTCATTTTACGCGGTTTGAGGTTCGCTACCATGACGGTGTACTTGCCTACTAACTCTTCGGGTGAATAAGCGGCTTTAATACCTGAAAACACTTGGCGAGTTTCGCCACCAATATCCAATTGGAATTTAAGCAATTTGTCCGCTTTTGGCACCGCTTCGCAAGCGATGATCTTAGCGACGCGTAAGTCCACTTTAGCAAAATCATCAAATTCGATTTCAGCTGCAATAGGGTCTTTACTTAGCTCAGTTTCAACTGTGGTTGGTTGCGCGCTCTCAATCGCGGCTTTTTCTGCTGCCGCTTCTTCTTTAGACGCTTCAATCATCGCTTCAACGTGTTTCGGATCAATGCGATTAAACAGCGCTTTGAATGGCGTGAGCGTATGGCTTGTTAATGGTGTTTGTACGCCTTCCCAAGTGAGTTCTTGGTTTAAGAATGCTTCGGTGCGCGCCGCTAGTGCTGGCATTACAGGTTTTAAGTAAGTCATTAACACGCGGAATAGGTTGATACCCACTGAGCAAATGTCTTGTAGCTCTTGCTCTTGACCTTCTTGTTTAGCCACAACCCAAGGCGCTTTTTCATCCACGTATTGGTTCGCTTTGTCCGCCAATGCGGTGATTTCACGAATAGCACGGTTAAATTCACGGCTTTCGTAAAGCTCAGCAATGCGATCCGCTGCTGCGGCAAATTCTGCGTACAGCTCTGGTTCGGCAAAGGTTGCAGACAACTGATTTTCAAAACGTTTGGTGATGAAGCCTGCATTACGCGATGCAAGGTTGACGATTTTATTGACCACATCGGCGTTCACACGTTGGGTGAAATCCTCAAGGTTCAAATCAAGATCGTCGATGCGGCTATTGAGTTTTGCGGCGTAGTAGTAGCGTAAGCATTCTGGGTCTAGGTGGTTTAAGTAAGTGCTTGCTTTGACAAACGTTCCTTTAGACTTCGACATCTTCGCGCCATTGACTGTGACATAACCGTGTACGAAGACGTTATTAGGCTTACGGAAACCACTGCCATCAAGCATCGCTGGCCAGAATAGGCTGTGGAAGTAAACAATATCTTTACCGATGAAATGGTACAGTTCGGTTTTACTGTCTTTATTCCAGTATTCGTTAAAGTCTAAGTCATCGCGTTTGTTACATAGGTTTTTAAATGAACCCATGTAGCCGATAGGCGCGTCTAACCACACGTAGAAGAATTTGTTCTTTTCGCCGGGGATTTCAAAGCCAAAGTATGGCGCATCACGTGAAATATCCCACTGTTGCAGGCCGCCTTCGAACCACTCTTGCATTTTATTGGCGGTTTCTGTTTGTAGTGAGCCAGAGCGAGTCCACTCTTTGAGCATGCTTTCAAATTGAGGAAGGTCAAAGAAGAAATGCTCGGAATCCTTCATTACTGGTGTCGCGCCAGAAACGGCCGATTTCGGGTTGATAAGCTCTGTTGGGCTATAGGTTTCGCCACACGCATCGCAGTTATCACCGTATTGATCTTCTGACTTACATTTTGGGCAAGTGCCTTTCACGAAGCGATCAGGCAAGAACATCTCTTTTTCTGGGTCAAACAGCTGAGAAATGGTGCGGCTTGAAATGAAGCCATTTTTTTTCAGCTCAAGATAAATGTGAGAAGCCAGTTCGCGGTTCTCTTCGCTGTGAGTGCTGTGATAATTGTCAAAGCTGATATCAAAACCTGCAAAATCTTTTTGGTGCTCTTCACTTACTGCGGCGATCATCTCTTCAGGTGTAATACCCATCTGTTGTGCTTTAAGCATAATTGGCGTGCCGTGAGCATCGTCTGCACAGATGAAGTTTACAGTGTTGCCGCGTAGGCGTTGGTAACGAACCCAAATGTCAGCTTGGATATGCTCAAGCATATGACCAAGGTGGATCGAACCGTTAGCGTACGGAAGGGCACAAGTTACCAGCAGTTTCCTTGAAGAAACGTTTCTTGGGTCAGTCGCCATACTTAATATTCGCTTTTTTGATAGGTATGAAAAATAGAGACCAATACTACCTTATGCAGCGAGCGACTCCAAGGCGTGAGCCTAAGGAATCCCGCAACTTTTTTGGGGTTCAGTCTGACAATAGAGAGTGATAGTATGAGCAAAAAGGAGAAGCTATGCAGCCGTTCACATCTAAACAAGATTTTTGCGATTGGTTAAACCAATTTGAACACCCTCATCTTATTGCGGGGTGGGCAAACCAACCGCATTGGGTTTCGGTTACAACAGCGGGGCGTTTGACGGTTCATATTCCATTTGCCGCTAAAAATTTGCTGAATGAGCTTTCCGAATGGGTCGTCTCCAAGCAGCAAACCGATGCGCTTGCTCCATTCAGTGTTGAGATAATCATTGCGCCGAAAGCGCTAGCGACGACGGTAGCTCATAGTGTTAATGGTGTTAAAAATATTATTGCGGTGACTTCAGCTAAAGGGGGCGTCGGCAAATCAACCACCGCCGTCAATCTTGCTCTAGCCATTGCTCAATCTGGGGCGAAAGTTGGCTTGTTGGATGCGGATATTTATGGCCCTTCAGTGCCAATGATGCTTGGCAAGCAAGAAGCAAAGCCAGATGTGCGTGATAATAAGTGGATGCAGCCAGTTGAGGCATTTGGCATTTTCAGTCATTCGATTGGCTATCTGGTTGATAAATCTGAAGCGGCGATTTGGCGTGGGCCGATGGCATCGAAAGCACTGGCGCAACTGCTCAATGAAACCGAGTGGCCAGATGTGGATTATCTGGTCATCGACATGCCACCGGGGACAGGTGATATTCAACTCACCTTGTCACAACAAATTCCGGTAACGGGCGCTGTGATCGTCACCACTCCGCAAGATCTGGCACTAGCGGATGCGCGCAAAGGGGCGGCCATGTTCGAAAAAGTCGACGTTCCGGTCATCGGGCTTATTGAAAATATGAGCTATCACATCTGCAGTCATTGTGGAGAGAAAGAGCATATCTTTGGTGTTGGTGGCGCGCAGAAACTGGCCAGTGAATATGGGTTGGCGCTGCTTGCACAAATTCCTCTGCACATTGCCCTGCGTGAAGACATCGACCAAGGTCGTCCTACCGTGGTTGCTCAACCAGAAAGTGAGCATACACAGCGTTATCTTCAACTGGCGGAACGAGTCTGTTCAAGCCTATATTGGCAAGGAAAGCCTAAGCCAGATGCAATCAGTTTTACATTGGTAGACTAGTGTTGGTCCACAGTGCTGTGAAAGTAGCACTGTGGTGATCTCTTCTGAAATACGACGAAAACGTTTGCTTGGTAGTTTGTTATTCAAACCTCTTCCAAAGTCTAAATCGAGGCTGGTATCAGGTGGTTGAAGTCCCTATAATCGGGCAGTTTATCTATTTTCATCACCAAACCATCACCGGGTGCAAAAATAATGTCTGAGAATAATCAATGCGTCATCGTAGGTATTGCTGGCGCTTCAGCTTCTGGAAAAAGCCTGATTGCGAGCACGATTTATAACGAACTTCGTGCCAAAGTAGGCGACCACCAAATTGGTGTGATTACGGAAGATTGCTATTACAACGACCAAAGCCATCTCAGTATGGAAGAGCGCGTTAAGACAAACTACGACCACCCGAATGCACTTGACCATGATCTACTTTGCCAACATTTAGAACAATTAACCCGTGGCGAAGCGGTTGAAGTGCCAGAGTACAGCTACACTGAGCATACTCGCACCGCGAATACAACGCTATTAACACCCAAGAAAGTGATTATTTTAGAAGGTATTTTACTGCTGACAGACCCACGTTTACGTGACTTAATGCATGCGACCGTATTTATGGACACTCCGCTTGATATCTGTTTATTACGCCGAGTGAAGCGTGATGTAGAAGAGCGTGGCCGCACCATGGATTCGGTATTGAAGCAATACCAAAAAACGGTTCGCCCTATGTTTATGCAGTTTATCGAACCGTCAAAACAGTACGCGGACATTATCGTTCCTCGTGGCGGTAAAAACCGTATCGCCATTGATGTATTAAAAGCCCACATCGCGAAATTGTTGAAATCTTAACTTTTGTGGTCTTTATTTTTAAGCAGACAAGTGGCACTTTAGGTGCCACTTTCTTTTTCTAATTAAGCAAGGAAAAAGCTGATGAAAAAACTGTTTCTTTTCATTGCCATTATTATCGGTGCGTTAATCGCTGCCGCGCTCGCACTTGTCCTGTTGGTCAATCCTAACCAATTTAAGCCCTTGATTGTAGAACAAGCCAAACAGAAAACGGGGTTGGACTTAGTCATTGAAGGAGATATCAGTTGGAGTTTCTTCCCTTCGCTTGGCTTTGAGCTGGGCAAAACTGAACTCAGAAATCCACAAGGTTTCAGCGCTCCAAACCTGTTTAAAGTCGATCAAGTTGGTATTGAAATTTCGGTGATGCCATTGCTGGATAAGCAACTGGAAATTGGCAACATCCGCCTAAATGGTGCTGAGTTCCATCTTGAAACCCTTAAAGATGGCCGTTCAAACTTAGATAGCTTAACTCAAGCCGCGCCTCAACCAGCCGCCTCTTCCGCCGTAAACGAAACAAAACCAGCACAAGAAGAGACAAGCAGCGTCAATGCGAGCAAGCCTGTTCAAGAGTGGACGATTAACTTAGCGGGCGTTAGCGTCGAAAACGCATTACTGGAAATACAAGACCGCAAAGCCGGTACACATACCAAACTGTATGACGTGGCGGTAAATCTTTCAGAGTTTGCGGTGGATAAATGGACGTCAGCAACTTTTGCCGCCAAAGGTAAAAATAACCAACAAAACTTTGCCGCAGAAGGGCGAGCTGAATTCAAATTAGCCGCTGGTTTCAAGGATTATGCGGTGAAGAACGTTGTGCTTGATGCGAGCTTTAGTGACCCATCAAACCAGATTGATTCTGCGAAGATTGAATTAGCCACGTTCGAGTTTGATAAGAAGAATGCGCTGTCATTCAGCGTGAAAGGAAAGGTAGCGTATTTAAAACTTGATGCGAAGGGGAGTGCGCAACTGACTCTCGATAAAGCCATGAGCTTGGTGAAGATTGATACGCTGGTGCTGGATACCAATCTAGAAGGAACCAGTTTGCCACAAAGCCCAATGCAGGTCGGTTTAACTTCGAACATTCGTTTTGATCTCTCTAAAAACCAACTGGATGTCTTACTCAGTAAATTAACCGCAAATGCATTAGAATTTGATGGTGATGTCAAAGTGACGTTGGCTGAGATCCCTAAAATCCGCTTCAATATGCATAGCCCAAATATCGATTTGGATGAATTTTTAGGGCTTGCGAATCCAGCAACGGCAAGCAGTGCCGTGAGTGAAAGTAAGGCATCGTCAGGTTTAACGTCAGCAGCGCCTGCTACGGTGAGCGCTGAAGTGGAACCGGATCTCAGTGCATTAAAAACGTTGGATGTGCAAGGCAAGGTCACCATAGACAAGTTCAAAGCTAATAATGCTCGATTACAGAATGTGCAAACCAGCTTTAGCGTCGATCGTGGCATCGTGAATTTAACCTCATTCAGTGCCAACCTTTACCAAGGTACGATTCAAGCGACCGCTCAACTGGATGCAACCAAAGTACCTGCCACTTATAGCGCTAAAAAAAGCGTTAAGGGAGTACAGGTGCTGCCGCTATTAAAAGATGTACTCAATAATGAGATGTTACAAGGTACGGGTAACATTGATGTGGATGTAAAGGGCCGCAGTTTGACGCCAACGGGCATTCAACAAAACCTTGTCGGAACCGTGAACATCAACTTTGCCGATGGTGCAGTCAATGGTATTAACGTTGCTCACCTTATCCGTAGCAATTACGCCAAAATTAAAGGTAAGAAAGTTGATGACGACCCAGTGAAGAAAACCGATTTTAGCGCCATGACCGCTACGCTGAAATTGAACAAAGGGGAAGTCACCACCAATAACCTCGCCATGCAATCACCACTGTTGCGTATTCGTGGTGAGGGTAAAGCGAATTATCTGCAACAAACGGTTGATTTTTTGGTGAGCACTTCTGTGGTGGGAACGCTAGAGGGGCAAGGTGGCAAAGACATTGATGAGTTGCGAGACGTTACGATTCCTATCAACATCTCAGGGCAATGGAGCGATCCTAAATTCAAATTGGTTTTTGATGATGTGTTAAGACAAAAAGCGGAAAAAGAAATTGACCGTGGCTTGGAAAAGCTCGGCGTTGAGATAAAAGACGAGAAAACTAAGAAAGCGGTTGATGGCTTATTAAAAAGTCTTTTTAAGTAATTTACTGGGTTGATTTCATTATGATTGATCAAGCCTCCTCGATTTAGAGGAGGCTTTTTTATCACCAGTCGATGCCTTTTCGTGCTTTGATGCCCGACTCAAAGGCGTGTTTCACATTTTTGACTTCCGACACCGTATCGGCGATTTCAATCAAGCTGCGGTGTGCTCCTCGGCCCGTGATCACCACCGACTGCATTGCTGGCCGTGTTGTTAAGGCTTCAATCACTTCGTCTAATTCGATATAGCCATAGCTCACCATGTAGGTCAGCTCATCAAACAACACCACATCAATCGACTCATCTTTAAGCATGCGTTTGCATTCTTGCCAAACCCCTTGCGCCGCTGCGGTATCGGCTTCTTTGTTTTGCGTTTCCCAAGTAAAGCCCGTCGCCATGACTTGAAATTCGACGCCCAGTTTTTCAAGCAGATTACGTTCACCGTTTTCCCAGGTTCCTTTAATGAACTGAGCTACCGAACATTTCAAACCGTGGCCGACAGCGCGCGCAATGGTGCCAAAACCTGAGGTGGATTTCCCTTTACCATTGCCGGTAATGATCAATAACAACCCTTTCTCTTGCTGAGCCGCGGCAATTCGTGCATCGACTTGCTCTTTTACTTTCTGTTGTCTCGCTTTATGGCGTTCATTTTTAATTTCTTCAGTCGACATGCTCAATCCTGTTCATTAATAGCGTTGCCGCTATCATAGCTCAACTACTCGGCAGCAAAAACCATCGAAATTACAAGGAATAAAAAAGCCAGAGCAGTGCTCTGGCCTCTGGGAGTATCTCTAATGAGTTTAGAAGCGGTAATTGGCTTGTGCGCCGATAAGCCAAACATTACCTGCCGTGGTGCCAGAAAATTGGCCTCCAACGGCTTGCGCTGCATCATCTGAAGCATAACCACGAGATTCCACAATGTTGGCATCTTTGGCAAAAATGTAAGTAAAGCCAGTGTCTACGGTGAATTGCTCCGTGAAGGCATACTCCGCACCAACGCTTAACCAAGTTCGATCAGTTTCAGGGATGGTAATGGTACGGTTTTTATCGTTAACTGCCGCCATATCGTAAGCAA
This sequence comes from Vibrio sp. V23_P3S9T160, assembly GCF_963886625.1. Lineage (NCBI taxonomy): Bacteria > Pseudomonadati > Pseudomonadota > Gammaproteobacteria > Vibrionales > Vibrionaceae > Vibrio > Vibrio sp. V23_P3S9T160. The sequence goes on along the minus strand of NZ_CAWPDB010000066.1, from coordinate 22,767 downwards.
TGCCTGTACGCAGTGCTAATTTTGCATCGACTTGGTAAGTCGCACCCAGAGCAAAACGGTAATTGTCTTCCCAGTTTTCTTCTTTAACCATCACCGAGCCAAGAGTGTTTAAATCCGCTTCAAGCTTTTCGAAACTGCTCCAATCGGTCCAGTTAATACTGGCATGTAGTGCCAGCTGTTCATTTAGTTGGTGGTAGCTAGCCAGTTCAGCGGTGGCAGGCATAGTGAGCATCATTGAACCTGTATCATTCACCACCTTGCCCGATTCTTTCGAAAATATATTCGCTGTGCCAGTAAGCTTTAGGTCAACTTCGGATTTATAAGTAAAGCCAATGCGATTGCTATCATTGATCTGCCATGCCGTACCCACTTGCCAACCCCAAGCTTTATCTTCACCTTCCATGTACTTTAGTGTTGTACCTTGTGGAAGAGGCTTAGTTTGAGCCGGAGAGGTCGCACCGAAATGGCCTTCTCCAATCACATAACGAATGCCACCGCCAACGGTAACCGCATCAGTGAGTTGGTAGCCGATGTTGGCATTGACTTCCATTGTTTTAACCATCGCTTGATTACCAAAGTGGCTCGCGCTGAAATTACGGTCAAGTTCGGTCTCCATGCCATAGTTAGTACCGAGTGCTAAACCTAGTACCATTTTATCGTTCACTTGATGTGAGAGGTAAAAATTGGGGATGACGGCATCATTTGCGAAGTCATTTGAGCTTGCTTCTAATGCGCCGTTGATTTTTCCATTCACATCAACATTCGGATTAACGTAAATTGCACCAACAGAAATTTGCGTACCTTTCAAATAAGTCAGCATGGCAGGGTTACGCCATTGTGCACTGGCGTTATCAGCCATAGCCGCTTCACCGGCGTAAGCACGCCCAAGGCCCGTTGCAGAGTATTCTGCCAATTGGAAACCGGCGGCTTGAGATGCGTTTGATACGCTGAATAGTCCACATGCCACTGCAAGTGAAAGAAGAGTTTTATTTGATTTCATTATAATGTTCGCTGAAATATTTGAATTCGGTGTGGGGATTTTAAGGTTAGAGCTAATGCTTTAAAAATATAAAGCAGTGAATTTGTTGTTTTTGAAATTAAAATCTATTAAAGGTTTAATTATAAGAAGAATACTCTGCTTGTTATGAAAGTGTTTCTGATTTTTGGCGAACACTTGTAGTGTGGTTTAAGGCCCAAAAGGTACAGTTGTTAGCTGAATTAGGCGAGGAGACGATATTACAAGCATTAAAAAGGGCTGGAAAACCAGCCCTTTATTGACGCTATGCTAATAAACGTTGCGCTTAGAAGTTGCGGCTATATTGTAAGCCGACTAGGATTGCATCTGCGTGAGTCGTTGCCGTCAAAACAGTACCAGCCGAATTCTCAGTCACTTGCACATCCTTACCAAGTAGGTAAGTGAAACCAAAGTCTACATTAGATCGCTCATCAACTTCGTAAGTAAAACCAGCAGAGAGCCATTGGCGATCTGAGTCTGGCACTGAGACTGAAGTTAAAGAATCTTGTGCGCTGGTGTCATACATATAACCAGCACGTAAAGTCCAATCGCTGTTTAGGTAGTAAGTTCCACCTATCGCATAGTGCCAACCATCTTGCCATTTATACTCTTTACCATAAACGCCGCCGCCAGCTAAAATAGAGGCGATAGGTGATTGTGAAGAGTCTAGGTTCTTAAAGTCGATTTGGTCAAATGCACTCCAGCCAATCCATTGCACACTATAATGGACTGCAAACTGTGTATCCTTGATTTTATGAAAACCAGAGAATTCTGCTATATCAGGTAGTGGAAGAACGATTTTTTGTCCGTAATCATCTTTGGCTTCAAATTCAGGGCTGTAGTGATATGCGAAGCCAAATCGATTATTTTCATCTAATTCATATACCGTACCTAAATTAAACCCGACCGCCCAGCCATCGGCCTTATCAACATTTAGCAAAGCTGTTCCTGCCGGAATGGTAGTTTGGAATTTCTGTGATAACCCAGCTGCTAAGGTTGCACTAGCATAACGCTGCATCGTACCTTGACCATAAATCAAGTCTAAGCCTGCCCCAAAGCTAAGTTGCTCATTTATTCGGTATGAGCCTGCGAGTCCAAAGTTAAAGCTTTTAACGTCCGTTAAACCACCATATTCTGATGCTGGATAAGAATCTGAAAATTCTGTTTTTGTGCCAAAATTTGTATAAGCGTTAACGCCCCAAGCAAATTGGTCATTGACTGGAACTATTAGGTGAATGTTAGGGGCAATAGATGTTCCGCCTACATCATCAACGTCAGAAATTGATACACCGTTGTATTTAGCATCTTTGACATCAATCATCGTTGTGATGGATTCAAAGCCCAAAGAGAGTGAGGTTTCATCAAACAACGCCATTGCGGCAGGGTTACGAGCCATCACCGATGCGTTATCGGCAATAACAGCATCACCAGCAAATGCACGACCTAGGCCAGTCGCAGATTGTGCATTGAGCTGAAAGCCCGCTGCCAGTGCTTGTTGTGAAGCGAGAGCTACCGTTACGGCAAGTAACGATTTTTTAAACAGACGCGTCTTGTTCATGGTGCTTTTCCTTTTTGATTTCATCGCCTCTAATGGACGTTGTTTTTGAGCAAATGCTCAATTGGTGGCTGATACTAGAGGCAAGTATAGAAGATAGAAATCCGACCATTGTCTAATTGAATGATAAAATTGCAGAAATGATGTCTATTTGGCAGGAAAAAGGCGGAAAATGCTTGTTTATAGAGTTTAAGCTCTATTTTTGTCTAGGGAACCTGGCCCGCATTATATACAGGCCAGGAATGGTTTTAATGGGAAGGTTTTAGCATAGGCATTAGTTTTTTAGCGATGTTCGTGACATCTTCGCCATTTTCACCGACAAGGATCAGGCTAGCATCACCGACGGGTTCGATGATTCCTGCCATGCCTTGCTCATTAAAGTTCACGGCTTGTTCACTGGCAATGCCTGTGAAAAAGAGCGTCACTTTCCCGCTTTCACCTTGAAAAACCATGTGCAGAGCGTTTGCCTTGCCAAAACCACAGTGGTTTAGGTAATAAACGTGGTAAGGGAAGTTACTGCTTAACTGATAAGCGAATGGCAGCATTTTGGCGTTGATCTGCGTTGAATTCACTTGTTCATCCAGTTGGTTGACAAAGCCTTCTTCATCAATGACGTGTTTGATGGCGGTGTCCATTAGGCTTGCCTGCGCCGGTGGAATGAGCACATTTCGCCAATTGATTTGGCCAACCAATAAACCAAACACAAAAGCAATCGATGCAGCCAATGTCATCGCTTGCTTGGCAAAAGTAGGGCGGATGACATTGCTTGCCATTGTGGTTTGACTAAATAGAATACGGTCTGCGAGATCGTCAGGCACGTCTACATTCATTGCAGTAGCAATCGTTGCATCTAAGCTCAATATGTCCTCTAGGAACTGACGATTAGTATCACTAGTGGATGCCGCTTGGATAATCTCTTGGTCATGCTGTTTTGGATCGGACATAACTCGGCGGCGAAATTCTAATTCATCCATTTTGCTGCCCCTTATACGCTTCTGATGAATCCAATTGTTCTTTTAATTGATTACGAGCTCGAAACAGACGAGTCATGACCGTGTTCTTATTGAGTTCGAGGATCTCGCCAATTTCATCACCACTAAAACCACCAATGACTTGTAGGAAAAGAGGTTCGCGGTATTCAATATCCAGCTTCATTATCTGTGCCTGCAACCACTCTTGTTGATGATGAGGATCATCGTTGACTTTTACGTCACCGCTGTAGTCATCAATATCGACCAACTCAAACTGCTTGCGCTCAAAGCGGCGCGCGTTCTCGCGACGAAGAATAGTTATAAGCCACGATTTGGCCGCTTTCTCGTCGAGCAAACTATCGAGAGATTTCCAAGCCCTCAAGCAGGTTTCTTGGACTAAATCTTCAGCAATGCTTTTATCTTTACATAGCCAATAGGCATAACGAAAAAGATCTCGGTGATAAGCACGCACAAGCGTTTCATATTTTCTCTGTCTGTCAATATTACTATTGACCGGGCTGCTGGACTTTTTCTTTCCAAACATGGTTATTATCGACACATGAGTCTCCGTTTGCTCTGTGATTTCTTCTTTGTTTAGGCCATTTTATGGTCGTCTTGCGATGAACGCTTCGCGTATTCGTTCGCTTTCGATCCGTTCAAGTTGTTCGGTAACATCAATTCAAGCGTCGACGGCTTTTTAATTTCATAGTATGGAATAAATCAATATAAAATTGATCTACTTCAAAATCTCATAGCACGAAGTGGCTATAGTACACCTTGTCATCTCGTTAGTCATTGCGACTAACATGTTGAGCAAGATGACACTTCCTTTTGAAGGCTGACTTTACTTTCTCCTAATCAGGAAACTGATTATTTCAATTGGCGTAAGTTAATTGCTTTATATATTCCGACCACACATTATTGTGTGGTTTTTTTTTGCTTATATACCCTTCCTACTTGAAGCCGCAGCGGTGTTGGCTACGTTCGTTTGCCTATGCTTATTGGGACTCACTCACTTGCCGCCTACCTGCAACTCCAAGTTGTTTGGGTATAACTCCATTATTCATTTAAAGATTAAGTGATTATCCATCTCCTCTCCCTACATTACTTTCTTCGATTCGATGCGAATATCACGTTTATTTAAACACTTGTTTGATTGTTTTAACAACCTCGTTACAATGTGCCAGGTCAGACCTCTATTCTAAGGAGAAACAATGGGCAAACAGGAAGTCAAAACGCGCTCTGGTGAGCGTGTGGCTATCGTCGCGGGGTTGCGTACCCCTTTTGCGCGTCAAAGTACCGAATTTAGTCAAGTTCCTGCAGTCGATTTAGGCAAGATGGTGGTGAGTGAACTGCTTGCGCGAACGGAACTCGATCCTAAATTGATCGAACAACTCGTCTTTGGACAAGTCGTGCAAATGCCTGAGGCACCAAACATCGCGCGTGAGATCGTTTTAGGGACAGGAATGAACATCCATACCGATGCGTACAGCGTCACACGAGCGTGCGCTACCAGTTTTCAGGCGGCGGTGAATGTGGCTGAAAGCATAATGGCTGGCACGATTGATATTGGTATGGCTGGTGGTGCCGATTCGTCTTCCGTTTTGCCGATTGGAGTGTCTAAAAAATTAGCCGCTAGCTTACTCGCTTTAAGTAAAACCAAAACCGTTGCTCAGAAACTCAGCATCTTAAAATCATTATCTTTTAAAGATTTAATGCCAGTCCCCCCCGCGGTCGCTGAATATTCAACGGGCCTTTCGATGGGGCAAACGGCTGAGCAGATGGCAAAATCTCATCATATAAGCCGACTGGATCAAGATGCTTTGGCACATCGTTCTCACTCTTTAGCTTCACAAGCTTGGAAAGAGGGCAAAATCCAAGGCGAAGTCATGACGGCATTCCCAGAGCCCTATAAAAAGTGGATCGCTGAAGATAACAATATTCGTCATGACTCGACTCTGGAAGGTTATGCCAAGTTACGTCCAGCGTTTGATAGGCAATATGGTAGCGTGACGGCCGCCAACAGCACACCACTAACCGATGGCGCTGCCGCTATTCTATTAATGCGTGAAGGCCGTGCTAAAGAGCTTGGTTTGGAGATTATGGGTTATATCCGTTCTTACGCTTTTTCAGCGATTGGTGTTGAACACGATATGTTAATGGGACCGTCTTATGCGACACCGTTAGCCTTACAACGTGCCGGTATTGAGCTTTCCGATCTCACATTGATTGACATGCATGAAGCGTTTGCCGCGCAAACCCTCTCTAATATGAAAATGTTCGCCAGTGATAAGTTTGCACAGGAACATCTTGGTCGAGCAAAAGCGATTGGCGAAATTGATATGGATAAATTTAATGTGCTAGGTGGTTCTATTGCGTATGGTCACCCCTTTGCGGCGACGGGTGCGCGCATGATCACACAAACACTGCGTGAACTAAAACGACGTGGTGGTGGTTTAGGGCTGAATACCGCTTGTGCAGCGGGTGGTTTGGGCGCGGCAATGATTTTGGAGGTTGAATAATGAGCACAGAGAGAGCTTTTCATTTAACAATTGATGAACAAAATATTGCGTGGCTGGCGATTGATGTTCCCGGCGAAAAAATGAATACGCTACAAGCAGCGTTTGCCCAAGAGATGCAAGAGGTTTTTGCGACCTTGGAGGCTCAAAAAACCAGCCTAAAGGGGATGGTGATTCACTCGCTTAAGCCAGATAATTTCATTGCTGGAGCGGATGTCCGTATGCTGAACGCTTGCCAATCGGCCAGCGAAGCACAAGCATTGGCCAAGCAAGGTCAGGAGATGTTTCAAACCTTATCGGATTTGCCATTCCCAGTGGTTGCCGCGATTCATGGCCCATGCTTAGGTGGTGGTTTAGAGCTGGCGCTGGCTTGTCACTACCGGGTGTGCAGCGACGCGGACATCACGCGTTTGGGTTTGCCCGAAGTGCAATTAGGCTTGCTGCCAGGCTCCGGTGGAACGCAGCGGTTGCCGCGTTTGATTGGTTTGTTACCTTCTCTTGACTTGATTTTGACGGGTAAACAGCTGCGCGCAAAAAAAGCAAAACAGCTGGGTGTTATTGATGCTTGCGTAGCAGAGACTATCTTGCTGGATGTGGCCAAGAAGTATGTGCTCGATAATTCTGGGAAAAAACGTCATCAGGTCAATACGTCGGCCAAAGAGAAATTAATTTCTCATACGCAGCTTGGTCGCAAATTAATTTTTGATCAGGCCGCTAAAAAGACTAAGCAAAAAACACGAGGTAATTACCCAGCTGCAGACGCGATTTTAGAGGTGATCCGCCACGGTTTAGATCGTGGTTTTAAAGCCGGGTTAGAGCTTGAAGCGAAGCGATTTGGTGATTTGGTGATGAGCTCGGAATCCAAAGCACTGCGCTCGATTTTCTTTGCCACCACAGAAATGAAAAAAGAGACGGGCAGCGACGCAAAACCTCAAACCGTGAAACGTATCGGCGTATTGGGCGGTGGTTTAATGGGGGCAGGGATCAGCCATGTTAGCGTTGCAAAAGCCAAGGTTCCCGTACGAATCAAAGATGTTTCGAATGATGGGGTATTAAACGCGCTCAATTACAACTACAAATTATTCGATAAACAGCGCAAGCGTCGCATTTTATCCAAAGCGCAGATGCAAACAAAAATGGCGCAATTGTCTGGCGGGATTGATTTTACCAGCTATCAGCATATCGATGTTGTCATTGAAGCGGTATTTGAAGATCTCACGCTTAAGCAGCAAATGGTGGCTGATGTTGAAGCGAATGCCAAAACCAGCACCATTTTTGCGACGAATACTTCTTCGCTTCCAATCCAGAAAATTGCAGCGAAGGCGGCGCGTCCAGAGAATGTGATTGGATTGCACTATTTCAGTCCTGTTGAAAAAATGCCTCTGGTGGAAGTGATCCCTCATCAAACCACATCGCAAGAGACGATAGCCACAGTGGTGGCCTTGGCGAAAAAACAGGGCAAAACACCGATTGTGGTCAAAGATTGCGCTGGTTTTTATGTTAACCGTATCCTTGCACCTTACATGAATGAAGCGGCGCAGATCCTGATGGCGGGTGAGTCGATTGAAAAGATAGATACGGCTTTACTCGATTTCGGTTTCCCAGTCGGCCCTATCACGTTATTGGACGAAGTGGGCATTGATGTTGGCTCGAAAATCATGCCAATTCTAGTGCAAGAACTCGGCCCACGTTTTCAAGGACCAGACGTATTTGATTTGCTGCTCAATGACAATCGCAAAGGGCGTAAAAGTGGTAAGGGATTCTATACCTATAAAGGTAAGAAAAAAGAAATCGACAAATCTATCTACAAATTGCTGAAAATCACGCCAGATGCCAAGCAGAGTGATAAGGAGATCGCGCTGCGTTGCGTGTTACTTATGCTGAATGAAGCCGTACGTTGTTTGGATGAGGGCGTAATTCGTTGTGCGCGAGATGGCGATATTGGTGCGATTTTCGGTATCGGTTTCCCGCCGTTTTTGGGCGGCCCATTCCGTTACATAGACCAAATTGGTATCAAGAAATTAGTGGAAATGATGAATCAACATGCTGAGAAGTATGGCGATAAATTCGCTCCTTGTGATGGGCTACTGACTCGTGCTGGGGTTGAAGCACGTTTTTATCCGTAGTCATCTCGGCTGTTTTCATTCATATGTTTGCTTAAATTAGGCGAGGGAATATCCTCGCTTTTTTTCATTTATAGCCAATGAGGTCATCTCTTTATGCGAGTTATTCTCAGTTTGGTATAAGATTATGGAAAATCATCAATAAGGAATCGAAATGGATGCACTAGAGTTGCTGCTTAACCGTCGTTCAATCGCCAATCTCACATCGCCTGCACCTGAAGGTCTGGTCTTGGAAAATATTATTAGAGCAGGCTTGCGAGCGCCCGATCATGGCGGTTTAACCCCTTGGCGTTTCGTGATTGCTCAGGGAGCGGGTTTGCAAAAGTTGTCGAGTATTTTGGCGTCTGCTGTGCGAGCGGATAACGGCAGTGATGCTGAGATAGAAAAAGCGAAGAATGCACCGTTTCGAGCACCTATGGTAATCACAGTGATCGCGAAAGTAACGGATCATGAAAAAGTGCCAGCGATTGAACAACATCTCTCTGCGGGATGCGCAGTACAAGCGATGCAAATGGCCGCGGTAGCACAAGGTTTTCAAGGTTTCTGGCGTTCGGGAAGCTGGATGTTCCACTCTCACGTTCGGCAAGCATTAGGTGCTAAGGACGATGATCAAATCGTTGGTTTCTTATACCTAGGGACAGCAGGGTGCACGCCAATGAAAGTGCCTGAACGTGATTTGAGTAAATTTATTGAGTTTCTATAGCGAGTTTATTGACTATCTGCCGCTGCGATAACTCATGGCCCAGCAATGCTGGGCCTAAAATCTAGTGGATGTGATAGGCAATCACAAAATCAATAAATAGCCTGACTTTTTCAGGTAGATGATCCTTGTGGTTGTACAGCATATAAATATCACGAGGGTTGGAAACCCAGTCTTCCAGTACTCTGACTAAGCTGCCTTCTTCGATAAATTCTTTAATCATTACATCCGGCATTAAGGTGATACCCAGCCCCTCAGAGCAAGCGCTGCGCACTACATTTAAAGCGTTGGCCTGAAAACGACCAGTATCACAATTGACCACGCATTCCCCTTTATTGTTGGTCAACTGCCACTTTACTAGAGGATATCCCTTCAATAATGAATGATTACTGAGCTCTTCGGCATGAGTTGGTGCAGGGTGTTTCGCTAAATACCCTGGGCTTGCGACTAACACATCTTTCACTTCATTAATTTTTCGCGCAATCAAACTGGAGTCTCGTTGAGGGCCAACTCTAAAAATGACATCCCATTCGGTTGGGTCGAGTTGATCGGCCTGATTGCTGGTGGTCAGTTCTATGTTGATATCTGGGTACTGCATCATGAAGGCATTGAAGATAGGCATCATCATGCGTTTCGTGACATTAGATGGTGACGATATTCTTAGTTTGCCTGAAGCGCCACGGCATTCATCGGTGAGCTCTTCTGCTGTTGCAGCTAAGCGATGCAGCAACGGTGAACACTCTTGAAAAAAACGTTCACCCGCTTCAGTCAGCGAAAGTTTTCGAGCATGGCGATTCAACAATCTAAGATTCAGAGAATCTTCCAATGCTTGAATGCGTCGGGTAATGGTCGCAACGGGGATCATTGTTTTACGAGAAGTTGCGGTATAGCTTCCATTTTCGACAACCAGTCGAAAGAGGTTTAGGTCATCTAATTTCATTGTTCCTGACACATTATTTTTCGAATTTGAGTAATTTATACGTATATCATTTGTCAAATCTTGAGTCATATCAACTTGTTTGACGAAAGTAACATTCCGTACAATCCATACATAGCCCATATATATAGTATGCAACCGAGTTACAAAGTGGAACATTTGTATAAATCTTATTTTGCGACTACTTTATAAAGTAACCTATCAATTTATCCTATAACAATAAAATGACTGCTTTTTAAAAGCATTGTGAGGCAGGATTATGTATAAATCTCACATTCAGGCTAGTGAGTTCTTGGCGAAAAAACCTTCAGATAATCAGCATGTCGAGCAAAAACTGATCATGCTCGTTGATGATGACCCAATTTTTAGGCGAATAACCAGTGGTTATTTGTCGGCTCAAGGCTATAAAGTGCTTGAAGCTGAAAATGGTTTAGAGGGGTTGCGCAAGTTAAAAGATGCGGAGCCTGACCTTGTTGTGTGTGACTTAGCAATGCCAGTACTGAACGGCATTGAGTTTGTTGAAGAGGTGAGCCTTGAGTATCCCTCGCTGCCACTGATTGTGGTCTCTGCAACTGATGAAATGGCTGATGTTGCAAAAGTGCTGCGATTTGGTGTTAAGGATTTTCTTCCTAAACCGATTGGTAACCACCAGTATTTAAGCAGTGCAATAGAAAGTACGCTCGAAGATACGTTCAGTCGTTTATCTGATCAGCGCGATTTTTCGACGCAATGGTTCCGGGTCGATGATGGTGGTGATATTCCAGAAGAACAAGAGTTGCATTGGCATCTGGAGTATTTACGAGAAAACCCCAGTACCGCGAAAGATTTGCTGCACGCGTTATTACCAGAAAAGGATACTTCACAAGGCAGTTGGAAGTGTAGTTACCGTCTTTTACAATCGGCGGATGTGATGCCGCTGGTATTTGACTATGCGTGGTTGATGAACGGGCAGTTTGCCTTTTACTTAGTCGATTCAGATGCCCATTATGAAAATAGTGTGGCTTCAACATTGCTCGTTCGTGCTCTGTTTCACGATTATCTTCGCAACTTAAAAAGCTTCAGTGCCGATCTGAAAGACCTTGCCGACATACTGGAAAAAGGTATTGAATGCTCAGAGTGTGCTAATCCAATCAACGCGGTATTCGGTATTGCGGATTTAAGCGAAGGTACACTCTCTATCCTGCCAGCTGGGCTCGACAGTCAATGGTCAAATGGCTACTTAACTCAACATATTGCCGCGGGTGTTAGCCTTGGGCAGAACTGTTTAAAAAACTTTATCACTAAAGATTTACCGATCAACTCAACTTGTCAGCTATCAACTAATCGCTTAGGTTCGAGTAGTTTCAAACTCAATATTTACCAAGGTGGCAGCAGTTAATAACCTTATCTTTAGTCGGTGTTTGCGGTGATTTCTTTGAGGTATAGTTCGCGTCTAGAACAACAATCACCCAATTCGTTTACGTTGCATTAACTTTGTTTATGGTGCCAAAAACGAACGGAGTCATCCAACACTAGAGAAGTTATGATGGAAGAGCAGAATTTTAAAGAACCTTACAACATTTTTTATTTTTTAGGCTTTATTGCCGTACTTTCGATCCCTATATTGCCAGCAATACTGACTTGGATCCGTGTGTTTAATGGTTATTCAACTTTCTGAGTTGGATAGTACGTTGGGAGTTCACCATCAATATTCGTCATTTTCTTCTTACGGTGGCTGGTGGGCTCTGCCTTCTGTTAGGCGTGATAGGAATATTCTTACCGCTACTCCCCACAACACCTTTCATACTCCTTGCTAGCGCTTGCTTCTTACGAAGTAGCCCTCGTTTTCATGCTTGGTTGCATCAACATCAGACGCTAGGCCCAATACTGGATAATTGGCAGCAACATGGTGCTGTTTCGCGGCAAGTGAAACAACGGGGATGTTTGTGGATTATTCTAAGCTTTATTTTTTCCATCTGGGTTGTCCCACACTTTTGGCTCAAAATTATGTTGTTTACTATGCTTGTGGTCCTGATCACTTGGTTTATTCGACTTCCCACTCATGAGCAGGTTGCTAACCAACAAGAAAATCACTAGCATTATGGGGAAGTGTGCCCATTCTTCGAATGGGCGTTTGTTTTTTCAGCGGCTAAGATATTGTGGCTTATCTATGTTGCTGAGAGCTCACGCTCTATCATTCTGATACGTAAATGTATCGTGAGAAATGAAGAGCCAATCTAAGTAAATGTAAGTTATGACAACCGAAACTATCTCTTTGATCAAATCGAGCATTCAAAGCATCCCTAACTACCCAAAACCTGGCATTTTGTTTCGTGATGTAACTAGCCTGCTAGAGGATGCAAAAGCCTATCAAGCAACCATTGCTTTATTAGTCGAAAAATATAAAGACATGGGCTTTACCAAAGTTGTGGGTACAGAAGCGCGTGGTTTCCTATTTGGTGCGCCATTGGCTTTAGAGCTTGGTTTGGGGTTTGTACCTGTACGTAAGCCGGGTAAGTTACCACGCGAAACGTTAGCCCAATCTTACGAATTGGAATACGGTACTGACACATTAGAAATTCACGTTGATGCGATCAAACAAGGTGATAAAGTGCTGGTGGTGGATGATCTACTGGCAACAGGTGGTACGATTGAAGCGACGACTAAATTGATCCGCCAACTTGGTGGTGAAGTCGAGCACGCGGCTTTTGTCATCAACCTACCTGAAATTGGCGGAGACAAACGTTTACAAGGTTTGGGCCTGAACGTTTATAGTATTTGTGAATTTGAAGGTCACTAAGCTAATCAACTGGACGTACTCATGAGTTATCTTGCCTTAGCGCGAAAATGGCGACCAACAAAATTTAATGAGGTAGTGGGGCAAGCACATGTCTTAACTGCACTAGAAAATGCGTTGGCCCAAAATAGATTGCACCATGCGTATTTATTCAGCGGTACACGTGGTGTAGGCAAGACGACGATTGGTCGCTTGTTTGCCAAGGGGTTAAACTGTGAAACAGGTATTACGGCCACACCTTGTGGCCAATGTGATACTTGCCGAGAGATTGACCAAGGCCGTTTTGTTGATCTTTTAGAAATAGATGCGGCATCACGAACCAAAGTCGAAGATACGCGCGAATTACTTGATAACGTGCAGTACAAGCCTGCTCGCGGTCGCTTCAAGGTGTACTTAATCGATGAAGTTCACATGCTGTCGCGCCACAGTTTTAACGCTTTGCTTAAAACGTTGGAAGAGCCGCCTGAGTATGTGAAATTCTTGCTCGCTACGACAGATCCGCAAAAGCTGCCGGTTACGATTTTATCGCGCTGCTTACAGTTTCATCTTAAGCCGATCAGTGTTGAAAATATCCACGATCAGCTTGAGCATGTTTTAGCGGCAGAGCAGATCCCTTGTGAAGCGAGAGCATTAAGAATGATCGCTCATGCTGCCGATGGCAGTATGCGTGATGCACTTAGCTTAACTGATCAAGCGATAGCACTAGGTAATAACCAGGTGATGGCCGATGTAGTCGCCCCAATGCTTGGCACGCTAGACACAGATCAAGCACTCCATTTACTGCAAGCCATTAGCAGTAAACAGCCTCAAACGGCGATGGATAGCGTTGCACACTTAGCACAAAATGGTGTGGATTGGGATGGATTACTACAACAACTCGCGGCGCAGTTACACCGTATTGCGATGTATCAAGCGTTGCCAGCAACACTGGACAAAACCCAACCTGACTCAGAGAAAGTGCAACTGCTTAGCAAAGCACTGAGCCCACAAGATGTGCAGCTCTATTATCAAATTGCTTTAAAAGGGCGTGAAGATTTAGCACTCTCGCCAACCGCTCGAACGGGGCTGGAAATGATTGTGCTACGTATGATGGCGTTTCGTCCTGCTTCTGTATCGTTGGTGAATACGTTCAGCACTGAAGTGAGTTCAGATGTCGCAGTGCCAAGTCACGGCACTCCTTCACTACAACCCGCATCAGCGGCAACGCCTCTAACTGAACCTAAGCAAACGTCGGCGGCTCCCGTATCGGACAGTCAGGTTAATGAGCCACAAAGGCATGAGGATACTCCGCCTGATTATGGCATCGTTCAAGATTACGATAACCGCTATGCGGATATGAATGATGACATGTCCAGTGCAATGGAATATGCCCCAGAATCGTATGAGCCTGCACCAGTACCTCAACCACCGGCACCTTCTTCAGCTCCACGTCCCTCACCGATTGCAGGGCTGCGACACCAGTTGCGTTCACAGCGCCAAGGGGTTGCTCAGCCAGCAAAAGGAGTGAATGAAACAAAGAGCAACGGGACAAAAAAGCCTAATGCGGCATCGACTAAATCTGAATCTGTGCTTGAGCGTGTTGCCTCGCATGGAAAATCAGCTCGAGTGTCGCCTTTGTCAACATCCGCTCCTGAAGCTGCCCCAACCTTGGACAACGAGCCTTATCAGTGGCGTCCAACGCTGCAACCTGTGGTGGTTGAGCAACAAAAAACAGAGCTGACACCGACACAAATTAAGCAAGCGCTAGAACATATTAAAACGCCAGAGATGGCAGAAAAGTTACTTGCAGAATCGATAGAACAAGATGAGTGGGCAGCTCTGATCCACCAGCTCGATATTGCCAAGTTAGTGGAACAATTAGCACTTAATTCTGTCTACCACAAATCGGGCTCATCAATCGAGCTAGTGCTGCGGCCAAGTCAGGCCCATCTTAATACCGATAAAGCACAAAGCGAGTTGTTAGAAGCGCTCAATGAGACATTAGCTGAAGAGTGCCACCTTAGCGTGACAATTGGTGAGCAAGGTGAGACTCCATTGGAGCTTAGAGAGCGTCTTTACCAACTCAAATTAGAGCAAGCATTGAACAGCTTGGAGGCCGACTCTCACGTAATGTTCTTCAAGCGACGTTTTGATGCGGAACTTGATCGCGACAGTGTGCGGCCGATTTAATCAATTAAGCGAGTGTGGGGTTGAATCTATATGTTATGACCCCACCTTATGTGAAACACTCAATTCAACCAGAGAGATAAACATGTTTGGTAAAGGCGGTATGGGCAACCTAATGAAGCAAGCCCAACAAATGCAAGAGCGCATGCAAAAGCTACAAGAAGAAATTGCGAATATGGAAGTGGTTGGTGAGTCTGGTGCTGGTCTGGTAAAAGTGACCATTACTGGTAGCCACAGCGTACGCCGTGTAGAGATTGATGAAAGCTTAATGGAAGACGACAAAGAGATGCTAGAAGATCTGATTGCCGCCGCTTTCAATGATGCTGCGCGCCGCGTGGAAGAGACTCAAAAAGAAAAAATGGCTTCTGTCACTGGCGGTATGCAATTACCACCAGGTATGAAGATGCCGTTTTAACGAACGACTTTTTAACAAACAACCTTTTTAACAAACAAAATAGGTTACTAATGCGTACCAGTCATATGCTGGAGCATTTGATGGAGGCCTTACGTTGTCTGCCTGGGGTGGGTCCCAAGTCAGCACAGCGTATGGCCTTTCATTTGTTACAGCGCGATAGAAAAGGCGGCTTACAGCTCGCCGATGCTTTAAGCCAAGCCATGACAGAAATTGGACATTGCAGTGAATGTCGAACTTTCACTGAAGAAGAAACTTGTCATATTTGTAGCAACCCTAAGCGGCAGGATAATGGCCAACTCTGTGTAGTCGAAAGCCCTGCTGATATTGCGGCCATTGAAGCTACAGGCCAATATTCTGGACGTTATTTTGTTCTGATGGGGCACTTATCACCTTTAGATGGTATCGGCCCGAGTGATATTGGTTTAGATACGCTGGATTACCGTTTGCAACGTGGTGGCATTGCCGAAGTCATTCTTGCCACTAACCCAACCGTTGAAGGGGAAGCGACCGCGCACTACATTGCGGAATTATGTCGCGCCCATCAAGTCTCTGCGAGCCGTATTGCTCATGGTGTGCCTGTTGGCGGTGAGCTTGAGCTTGTTGATGGCACGACGCTATCACACTCTTTGCTTGGCAGACAAAAGCTGTAGTACCTTTCGAATCATTGCCCTAGCTGCTGGGGCAATTTTGAGTGACGCCATCAATTAAGGCAAACAAAGCAGTGCCATCAAGTGATTTTTTCGAGTTCGGTAATGTTGCTCAAAGCTTCTTGGTTCGTGTTGCCACAGACCATCGGGCAAGGCTTAAATTCGTGGCATACTTTTGGACGTTCAGGCTTACCAAATAACTTGCACAAATTAGCGTCATTAAGTTGAATGCAACGTACACCTGCTGGCTTTCCTTGCTCCATACCCGGGATGGAGGAAGAAATACTAGGGGCGATACAACACGCACCACAACCAAGTCTGCATTCCATAATTGAGTACCAGTAAAAAGAAAAGGGTGACGATCCTAGCAGATGTGACCGAAGTGTACAGCAATAGCTTCCTAAATTAACCAGCCGTTTTTATCCTTGAACTTTGGTTGGTGTGGAGGTATAACACGCACCCCATTCGTTAAGTAAGATAGAGACTCATGAACACACCATTCTGGCAAAATAAGAAATTAGAACAAATGACGGAATCGGAGTGGGAGTCGCTTTGTGATGGATGCGGTAAGTGTTGCTTACACAAGTTAATGGATGAAGATAGTGATGAGGTCTATTACACCAATGTCGCTTGCAGTTGGTTAAACAGCGATACCTGCTCATGCAAGGATTATCCAAACCGTTTCAATTCTGGTGAGGAGTGCTTAAAACTGACGCGTGATAAAATTGATGAATTTAACTGGTTGCCGGATACGTGCGCCTATCGTGTACTGTCAGAAGGCAAAACATTGCCGCAATGGCATCCTTTGATTACCGGCTCCAAAGAGGCGATGCACGCCGCGCAAGAAAGTGTTCGCAACAAAGTCGTTTATGAGATTGATGTTATCGACTGGGAGGACCACATCATCAACCATCCAAATCGCAATTAATATCCAATAGAAATCTAAAAGACTAGAGAAGCAGTAACAAACCTCCTACTGTTGCTGCGGCGGAAAAATATTTCCCTGCGGAATAGGAGCTATCGTCTTCTTCTGGTTTTTTATCTGGATGATCTAACCCCAAAGCACCATGAGCAAATGATTCCACTTTGCCTGTCACGGTTTTCTCTTTGTTTTCTAACTTACTCTCTTTGTCGAGTTGTTGCAGCGCTGCGAGCAAGGCTTTGCCTTCATCAGACAAAGTGACGGTATTCTGCTCCACTTTGAGCGGGGCAGAGGGGGGGGATGCCGCTGTAGAATTTGCTTGAGCCCTAACTTGCTGGAGTGAGTGCAGTTGCGCTGAGCTTGTCCCTACCGGTGTCATACTTCTCTCCTATAAATGCCATCAGTTAATGTATCGACAGATTTATGAAAAACTTGTGCAAAAATTCGCAATTTGTATGAAGTGTGTGCAAGCAAAAAACGCGCCTACTTTATATGAAAAGAATAAGCAGGCCCGTTATTCGCCGCTAATTAGTCGCAAGTGAGATCTGTGTTGCGATTCTTTATCTGTTGATAGGCTTGCATGCGATGCTCTGCTTGAACATAGGCGGTGGGAATTGGCAGTACAGTGAGTTGGAAATCAGGATACGATGCCTGGGTATCCTCTACGGGCGTGATGATGGCAACCTTTAAATCAGGATTTCGACGAAGGATAGAATGCGCCGTGCCTAAACCCTGCTCGGTGTGGAACTTACCTGCGATGTGCATCACCTGAGCTGTCGGGTGGTTTTGTAAATAATCCACCATGCTTTCTGCCATTGTTTCATCCCAAGCGACCTGAGCTGCGTACTGTTTTTCAGTTTGCTCTTTTGAACCGTGGTGCATTGATTCCATGAACTTCGCTTTGTAGGGAGAGGTTGAGGTGTCAATTTGGTGTGCAACCTGAGCCCGCTCTACTGGCGTTAATTTATCAAGGTATTTGATCCCTACTTTGCCGATACAACGTACGAAAGGTTTAGGCGCATTAGCGGCAATGACATCCAACTGCTGTGATTTTGCAAATTCAACCAGTGGGCGGTAGTCACTTTGGTAGTTTGGCCACGCTCTGGTCTGAGAAATAAGGTATTGTTCGCCGATTTCTCCTGCTAGATAGCGGTTCAGTATCTCTTGTTCATCGCGTGAAAATTGTTCCATAGACAAGGCTACATGGGTGTTTTCGCGGCTGAGTTGTGCCAATAGCTCGGTTTGGAAGCGATGAATGGCTGGGTGTGTATGCCACTCACCGACTAAAATGATATCGGCATTTTTTATCTCATTCGGCAGCGAATTGAGATTCAATGGTTTGCCGCTAGGGGTAGATAATTGGTAGTCATAAAAGTGAGCAATGGGCTTCGGCTGGTGCGAAGCACAGCCAAAAAGTGGTAATAGTAGAGCCAGAGAAGTAACTAAGCGCATGAGTGTCTCCATTTTGAATTTGGCATAATAATGGAGACACTGTGGATTTGCAATATAATGAGAATTATTATCAACTAACTTTGCGATAAACGCTGATCATAAAATCGGCCTCACAATTAAATTGCTCAGCTTGCTTTAATTGCGCTCTTAGCTCATCACTGGCCCGCCATGCAAACGGCGTCATCTGTAATAAATCAAAAGCATCGTTACCGCTTAATGCCATGGTGTAGTGCAGTTTTTGTTGCTCTACTAATGTAAACCCAGCTATCTCTTCTGCGGTTTCATCATGCAGTTGAACATTAGGATAGATCCCTTCTTTTAACTGATAGAGGTGCCTTGCCGCGGGTGTAACGGTAATCACCACTCCTTGCTTTTGAATGCAGCGGTAAAGCTCTTGTGCTTTACAGGGCGCATAAATTCGTAATATACCGGCTAGGGAAGCATCGTCAAAGGGCAAGCGGTGGCTGGAGGCAACGACAAAGTTGACCATAGGGTAGCGCTTTGCTGCATAACGGACGGCGATTTTAGAGATATCTAACCCATAGGTGACCGATTGTGTCGAGTGTTGTGCAAGCGTTTGAGCGACAAATTGGGTGTAGTAACCTTCGCCGCAGCCGATGTCTAAAAACTGATAAGAAGAATCTTGCAGATACTTACTGCACAACTGAGCGACCGTCTGACGCATTAGATCGTAATGTCCACCTTCAAGAAAACGGCGACGAGCTTGCATCATCTCTTTATTATCACCCGGATCTTTTGAGCGTTTATGATGTGCAGGCATCAAATTGACGTAGCCCTCTTTGGCTATATCAAATTGATGATTATTTTCACATTTCAATATTTGCTGCTGTTGCAACAGAGGTTGCTGGCAAAGGGGGCACAGATACGCCATGAAGATCTCGCTTGAAAAACAAAGGCGCCAGTTTAGCGTCTGCGGCTAGAAATAAAAAGGACAGCGTGATTTCACTGTCCTCAGCATGAGTATGATGACGGAAAATTCGCCAAAAAAGCTTAGTTGGAAAAAACCGTCGTGACGAGCTGATGGCTTTCACCTGGTTGCAAGGTTTTTCCTGCGGACAAGCAAGGGGCATGCAGTGTAGATTCAACACACAGCATCGTTTGATAACCATCGTCAGGCATATCTGCCATTGATTGAGCGCCTTGAGCCCATGGGTTCCACAAGACGGCAGAGTTGTGTCCAGTATTTTCAACCACTAACGTGCGATTCAAAACAGGATCTTGGACCTGAATTTGTGCTTCAGGCGCGGTATAGACGCGATCAATCGTATCGGTGAGGATGAGTGTTGAACCACCTTGACACATTTTTGCATCTTGTAAGCTGTCTATATATTCAACGCCCATACCTGTAGTAGTGGTCTGGGTAATATTACCAACCTTGAGGTAGCTGTGCAGCGCTGCAGAAAACGTCCATGCTTTCTCATCCGTATTGGTCGTTTCTAAAGTGACTTTTAACTTGTCACCGATTTCAACATAAAGACGGGTTTTGAATTGAAATGGCCAAATAGCCAGTGTTTGGGGCGAATGGTCGAGCCCTAACACGATAATGACGCCCTGCTCGTTTTCTCTATGTTCAATCAATGCCCATTCACTGGTGCGTGCGAAACCATGGGCTGGTGCAGCAATACGGCCAAACCATGGCCAACAAACAGGGATCCCGCCTCTTAGAGCGGCTTTACCGTCAAAAATGGCCGTGTCACTCATCCAAATGAGCTCATCTTGTCCTTTAGGAGTGAATGAGATGACATGGCCGCCATGCAGTGTAATTCCGGCGGTCGCTTTGTCATGAATGACGCGAACAATTTTAACGCCCTCTTTCTCAACGATGGTGACGTTGTCAGAAAGATAAGTCAGGGTAGGGAGAGATTGCAGATCCATAAATTCGATACCTCATACCATTCCTACCGGATAAATAAGTGAGGAACGGCTCGGATTGTCTAACGCAGTCCCATTAATGAAAGGGACAGATACTAAAAAGGCGACACAATGGCCGCCTTTTTGTTCTCAACGAATTTCTTCGCTAAACACTACGATTATTTAGAAACGTGAGCGATTAGGTCTAGAACTTTGTTTGAGTAACCGATTTCGTTGTCGTACCAAGATACAACTTTAACGAATTTGTCAGTCAGTGCGATACCAGCTTTAGCATCGAATACAGATGTGTTGATTTCGCCGATGAAGTCTTGAGAAACAACTGCATCTTCAGTGTAGCCTAGAACGCCAGCGAATTCGTTTTCAGAAGCGCGCTTCATTTCAGCACAGATTTCTGCGTAAGATGCTGGGTTTTGTAAGTTAACAGTTAGGTCAACTACAGAAACGTTCGCTGTAGGTACGCGGAAAGCCATACCAGTCAGTTTGCCGTTTAGTTCTGGGATTACAACGCCAACCGCTTTAGCTGCGCCAGTTGAAGATGGGATGATGTTTTGAGAAGCACCACGACCACCACGCCAGTCTTTCGCAGAAGGACCATCTACAGTTTTTTGAGTCGCTGTAGTTGCGTGAACAGTAGTCATAAGACCAGACTCGATGCCCCACTTGTCGTTAAGAACTTTAGCGATAGGTGCTAGGCAGTTTGTAGTACAAGAAGCGTTAGAAACGATGTCTTGACCAGCGTAAGAAGCGTGGTTAACACCCATTACGAACATTGGAGTCGCGTCTTTTGAAGGACCAGTTAGAACAACTTTTTTCGCGCCAGCAGTGATGTGCTTACGAGCGGTTGCATCGTCTAGGAATAGACCTGTTGCTTCAGCAACCACGTCAACACCGATTGCATCCCATTTTAGATCTTCTGGGTTACGCTCAGCTGTTACACGTACAGTTTTGCCGTTTACAACTAGGTTGCCAGCTTCAACTTCAACAGTACCGTTGAAACGGCCATGAGTTGAGTCATACTTTAACATGTATGCCATATAATCTACGTCGATAAGGTCGTTAATACCTACAACTTCGATGTCGTTGCGCTCTTGTGCTGCACGGAATACGAAACGACCGATACGGCCAAAACCGTTAATACCTACTTTGATAGTCATTATAGTTGCTCCACAACTTAATTTCTGATTAAAGATAACTGGTAGTAAAATTACAGAATCCAGTAAATGTCTGCAACAGATAATCGGACTTAACTTGTTTAAAGTCAAAAAAAAGCGTCGCTTTTTTTCACAATTAATCGTAAGTGATTAAATTTTAAACTTTATACCGCTTCTGTTTACTTTCAGCTGGCGTAAAATACTTTAGCCTTCTAAGGCAGTTAGAAATTACATACCTACCATTTCATGGTGAGAAAGTATGTGCTACAAAGAGTGGAGTATGCAAGTTTTTGGCATAAAAAGTACCAGTGCAATATTGAGAAGAAGGGAAGTTTTGTAAGTGAAATCGAAGATTGAGAATAATGTTAAACCTGATGAATACTGGCGTGAAAGACTAACGGATGATGAGTTTTATGTTTGCCGTCAACGCGGTACAGAAGCCCCGTTTAGTGGCAAGTTATTACATAATCGTGACACAGGTGTGTACGCGTGTACCTGTTGCAGCAGCCCGTTATTTGTCTCCAACAATAAGTATGATTCGGGGTGTGGTTGGCCAAGTTTTGATGCACCGATCAATGATACTGCAATCCGCTATCTTGAAGATTTAACGCATGGAATGATTAGAACTGAGATCCGTTGTGCGGTGTGTGATAGCCATCTAGGGCATGTTTTTCCTGATGGACCTCAAACAACAGGTGAACGATTTTGTGTCAATTCAGTGTCGTTAATTTTCAACAAAAAGTGAAAAAGCGGTGAATTCATCACCGCTCTTTGTTTTATGATTACATTTTGTTAGTTGGCAAAGTCGAGAGGAATGAGCTCTGGTTTAAACTGTCCATTTTTGATCGCGTCAACGATTTTTTCGGCGATGTCGTCGAGTGCATCAAATTTTTCTTGATCAAACCCGTACAGCAATTTGAGTTCTGTCTCTGAAGCAACCGGCACATTGAATGTTTTCCCTACCATCGCCCAAATGTAAGCTTTTTCTTTCTGTTTGAGAATTTGGTTGGTACTGGCAAGAGATTTGATAGCATCAAGGTTGATACTGCCTTTTGGGCTGAGTTCTAAGGTTCGATGGAGCAAATAGATTGCTTTTTCTCGATCCCGTTGAACATAAAAAGTAGCGAGAGCGTATTGCATTTCTGCTGTATCTAGCTCGGGTTTACCTTCACGTTGTAAGAATTTTCTTTGTGCACTTTTATCACCAATCTGACTCCAGAGAAAGTATAAGGTTTCCGCGGAGCTGGATGACTGAAGCTCTTTTTCAATCTGCTCTAAATCTTTCCCTGTATTGACGAGTGCTGAAAATCGACGTTGTTTCAGTTCCGTTTGATCAATAGCTTGAATTTGTGAAGCGAGCTCGAGACATTTTCGATAAGCTTGAACTAATCCGTATTCTTTAATCTTGTTGCTATCGCTTGGATTTTTAAGTACTTCAAATCGATGCCAGATGAGGTCCGTGCGTGGAACTCTACATTGCCCATCATTTATATTGAGCCTTTCACAGCGCAAATTAGGATTATCT
>NZ_CAWPDB010000065.1:0-6116 GCF_963886625.1 Vibrio sp. V23_P3S9T160 | reverse complement strand
AAAAGTGACGAGCGTAGCATGCTCGGCGGACGTTGGATGCTGAAGGTTATTTTGCCGCTAAACTCACAACGAAAAACAACTCAACGCGATCAAGAAACAACAAATATGTGATGACTATTTATTGCTTAACTTAAGCCAGAAAACATTGAATTTACCGTTCAATTTCAACTCGATTTAGCTGATAAAAACTCACCTTGCCTAACGCCCGCTTAAGGGGCAGACAACGCTACTACCAACTTACCGCATAACACCGTAACCACACAAACCAACGCATAGTAAAAATGCCACGCGTTGGCTGTCCCTCTTTAAGCGTTTGTTATGACACAATTACCACCAAACTGGATGATTATGGCTCAAAAAGAGCTTTTCTACATCAAACTCGTTTATAAACGGGTCATTACAATTTTGCTTACGGTAAAGGCACACAATTTTACAAATAAGCCTAGCCGCCAGTTTAATAATGTCATCATTGTGGATTTTATTTGCTTTAGCTTCATATACATATCGACTAGAACTAAATAAACTTCGATTCACTTCGAGGATTTCTAAATCGATGTCATCGAATAGATAATTTTGCAAATTTGACGGCAATGCTTCATACAAAGTGATCAAATCATGTGCATTAGAATTTTTCGAGATTGCCGCTTTCCGATCAAACTCATAAGTTTCATCTAGCCGCCCAACGTTACCAGTAACTCTGGCGTTGAAACTTTTTAAGAGTACTTCAATTGCTAGCGCTGACATAACGGTTTGTATGCCCATCCTTTGATGACGAGATTCAATACAAACTTGATAGTAGTCGAATGCACATTCGATCATAAATGGACGAAATTCAATAGCATCAACTTTCAGAATTTCGGGTTCAAAAGATAATTCTTTAATACTGATGTCCTCTTGTGTCATAACGCCCGGTTAAGGGGCTGACAACGCTAAACACTGAACCTAAAATAACAGCCGTAATCACAAATACTGATTTGAATAAAAACCGCCACGCGTTGGCAGTCCCTCTTTAACCGTTTGTTATGTGAATTATTTCGACACAGAAGAAGGTATTGTCGTTATGTATTTCGACATAGGTAAAGTTGCCCAGTCATACTCTTTTTCAATATAACCGATAGTGAACAAGGTAACTATGAACAGCACCGATGCGAGTACTCGAAAAAAAAACAGTCTAGATTTTGCCTTCCAATCATACTTGGCCTCAACCTTCAAATCTTTTTCTTTCCAAGCAATTTTTCTACTTTCTTGCGAATTAAGATCCTCGAAATCATTATAGAACTTTAATAACTTTTCCAATGCCAGATCAACGTCACGTATGATGTTACTGTCCCATTGTGAATGCGCCAATGAAAGCTTTAATTTTTCAATCGCATTTTTATCTAAATCTTTAAGTTTTTTTTCAAAATCGTCCTGCCTTTCAGTTCTTGACCTTGTATCTGGAATTAACAGCTCAGGTTCAGGAATGAGCCGCCTAAGGTCTGGCGATTTTGATTGACTACCCTTTGAACCCGAACTCAACAAATATGACCATTGGTCATTGCCAGATTTATCGCTCATAACTTCTCCTATTCACATAACGCCCGCTTAAGGGGCAGCCAACGCTACTACTAAGCTTCCGCATAACACCGTAATCACAAAAACCAACGCATAGTAAAAATGCCAGGCGTTGGCTGTCCCTCTTAAAGCGTTTGTTATGCCTATTGGTTTAACTGTTTGATAAACTTAATTTTACTAGTAGCAGTGCAACCATTATCTTCGTAACCTGATATTTGATAACCACTAGAAATAAGCAACTGCAACATCGCTTGATACTGGTTCATCGATTTTACACTAATGGCACTATAACCGTGATTAAGGGCCCATAATTCTTGTTGCTCTCGTAGCTTGGTGGCAACACCTTGTTTTCTATAATTTGGATCAACTCCGCCAAGCCAGCTATAAAACTCAGTATTAGAAATCTCATAACCAATTTTGTATGCCATTGGCTTTTCATTGTGGCTTGCGATTAGAATTAAGTGCGTTTTACCCGTTAATTTAGCCATTAATTTACTTGCTGTTGTTCTACCATCAAATTCAGGTATTTGAGCATCAACCTCTAAAACTTCATCTATCGTTCCCAAGCGGAAATCAAACTTCATACATATTTACCTTTCGAGAGGCATAACGCCCGGCTAAGGGGTTGACAACGCATAGCCGAACTAAAAAAACACACTGTAAACACTGAACTTCAATTTTGTACTAAAGTCGCCACGCGTTGGCAATCCCTCTTGAGCCGTTTGTTATGCAAATTCAATGAGATAAACTGACTTTACACGACCAAAAACTACAATTGCAATCGTTGAGTGATTCAAGAATCAACCCAAGCCAGAACCGTNTCAAACTTCATACATATTTACCTTTCGAGAGGCATAACGCCCGGCTAAGGGGTTGACAACGCATAGCCGAACTAAAAAAACACACTGTAAACACTGAACTTCAATTTTGTACTAAAGTCGCCACGCGTTGGCAATCCCTCTTGAGCCGTTTGTTATGCAAATTCAATGAGATAAACTGACTTTACACGACCAAAAACTACAATTGCAATCGTTGAGTGATTCAAGAATCAACCCAAGCCAGAACCGTGATAAATAAGCCGCCAAAACAAAGCCCACCTTTCAACAACAAACCAAGCTTTTGAATGAGACAAACTCAACGAGCGAAACCTTCAGCAAAAGCAAAATGCTCGATTAACTTGCCCTTTCCACACTTTGCGCCCGCTAAATTCACAACAAACCAGCACCAAAACTCATTGAGGCAAACAAAGAACCTTGCCTGTTTTACGGCTTGAGTAAACTACGAATTTTAGGGTAAAAATGCTCATTTGCGACAACACAAAACGAATGGCCGGAGAAACCTCAAAAGATTGAACCCCTAAATTTATCTGAGTTGCATAACGCCCGCTTAAGGGGCTGACAACGCTACTACCAAGTTTCCGCATAACACCGTAACCACAAAAACCAACGCATAATGAAAATGCCGCGCGTTGGAAGTCCCTCTTGAAGCGTTTGTTATGCATGTGCCACAACGCGAGCCATGTGGTAAACGTCAACGTAGCTGCCATTTCTGAACGCATAAGCTTTCGACTCACCTTCAATCTCAAAGCCAAATTTCTTGTACAAATTAATCGCTCGTTCGTTATCCACATAGACCGTCAATTCGATTCGTTTCAAATTCAGCCAGTTATCCGCTAAATCGATAACCGTTTTCAGTAAAGCACTACCAACACCTAAACCTTGAACATCGTCTTTGACGCCCATACCGAATGTACCTACGTGACGGCGTCGCGGATTGGTACATAGCTCAAAGCCTAAATTACCTACTACTTCACCGTCCACTACTGCCACATACGCATAAACATGCTCTGGAATAGTCTGGAAACGTTTTTCCCACATATCTGACGATGGAAGCGGAAGTTGTAATGTGCCAGTGTAAGCATTTGGGCACTCATAAATTCCTTTTATCGCTTTAGCATCTGATGGCTCTGCTCGCCTGACTTCAACAACCATAGTTCCTCTTTTCTCAAAAAATGCATAACGCCCGCCTAAGGGGCTGGCAACGCACTACCACTAAACTCAAACACAACAACCATAACCACCGCGGCTCAATGGGACTGGAAACGCCACGCGTTGACAGTCCCTCTTGAGGCGTTTGTTAGCTTACTTAGTTACTCTGCTACTACTGCCTCTCCTCGTGCAATTACCGAGAGCAAAAGACTACCTGTATCAGACTTAAAAAATGCATCTCCAAGTCCAGCATGAGCTTGAGCCATTGAATGCTCAAGATGCACGGAGAGAACTAGATTCGCACCTAAATCTAAAGCTTTTCGGCGTAACTCTAACAAGACCGACTCATTCACACGAGCAAACTCTTTATCAAGCCCACCTTTAGTTAATACAGTTAGACTAGCTATTTTCTCACATACAACCAATCCTTTGACTTCTTGTATAGACCTCTTTGATTCTGACGGACTCAGAGAAGATAGTTCGACTACTTGTTTAAGTAGTTCTGGCTCAACTAACACTGTGTTCTCCTTTAGTTGTGTGTCTATATAAACATGAGAAAATATGCACTAGATACTAAATTTCACCTGTAAGCTAACGCCCGCCTAAGGGGCTGGCAACGCACTACCACAAAACTCAAACACAACAACTGTAACCACCGCGGCTCAATGGGACTGGAAACGCCACGCGTTGACAGTCCCTCTTGAGGCGTTTGTTATGCGCGAGCTACTCAAACTCTTTACCTACATTTTCCAATGATTTGTTTTTACAAACGTTACAGCACACATAGCGATTCATATTGTAATAATGCCCACCGTTGATAAACTCATGAACAAACAACATAAATCGTCCGAAAATTGATTTCTGCTGATCGTAACTTGAAGGTTTTCTTTCTAAGGTTTCTTTGTGCTCAGTATCTGCTTTACAGCTGTTGCAATATTTCATGACCATGAGTTCACCTAGCTTGTTGATGAAAATTCAGACTGAGGATAGCAATCAAACAATACCGAACTAGTTGTACTCAAACACTTTCCGAGTAAGTTCAAATTATTGCTCATAGCGCATAACGCCGCATTAAGTGGTGAGCAACAAACAAAATAACTCAATGCAAACTACGCTAACCAAAATTGTTATTGCATGCTAAAAATGCCATGCGTTGCGAATCCGCTTGAATGCCTTGTTATGTTACGCCGTCGTACATTTTTGGAAATTTAAACTTCATGATATTATAAATTACGTTCCGCTATCTTTTCTGATAATTCCACAGAAATAATCTTCATCAAGCCACACTTGACCGTGGCTAGACTTATTTCATCCAGAATCAACCATGCAGGTAAATAATAATATACCTTTAATATAGGAGTAATACTATTGAATAAGAATAACCATATCACCACTGGTATTTATCTTGAGTATCAGCTACATCAAGAAAACACATATGTCACAGAGTATCTAGATAAGTTTCATTCAATTTTTAATTCGATAACAACACAATACAAACGAACTTTCTACATAAGATTTGATTTGAGATTTCCAGCCAAGCATGAGTACGACAACAGTGCTATATCGAAACTTTTCACCAAATTAAATGTAATCTTAAAATCCAAGCAGTACAACCAGCACAGCGCTAAGTATCTCTGGGTTAGAGAACAGAACAATTCTGAACTACCTCACTATCATTGTGTTTTGTTTCTTGACTACAGCAAAACTCGCTCCGCTGGCTGCCCAAACGGCTCTAGAGCTGGTGGATTAATGAAAGTAATTAACGATTTGTGGTGCAGAATTTTAGACACCGAGAGCTCCGGCATGGTTCACCTAGCCTCAAGCAATCCAATTTACAAATACATTGATAGAGACAACGTAAAATCAAAACAGGAGATTTTTAAACACTGCGCATATCTGTGCAAAGTAAAGACCAAAGCGTACAATATTGCAGGAAAAAATATAGGCTGCTCACAAATCAAACCCAGCAATCAAAAATAAGCCACCTAGAAAGCGCAGAAACAAGCAGAACGCACACGAGCAATACAACCCCACAGCACATTACAAAGTCGTCAAATAAGCGCACACAGAGCGAATGATAACCATTATCATCCAAACAAATTAGTATCACCTGTTACTCCGTGTTTCGATGAGAATTTATATCAGCAACATAACGCCGCATTAAGGGGCAGCCAACGCTACTACCAACTTACCGCATAACACCGTAATCACAAAAACCAACGCATAATAAAAGTGCCACGCGTTGGCTGTCCCTCTTAAATGCTTTGTTATAAGGTTTGTTCACTTGAATACATTTCTGCCCACAACGTTTTTACCGTTAACAAGGTTCCAACTGCATTAAATAGTTGTAAGGCTTCAAGCTTATTAGAGCTTATATGCCCACGACCATGCATAACCCAATGTCGGTTTAAGTCATTAGGAACGGCACCCGAAAATGCTGAAGGTTTAAACAGATTTCTGACATATTCTTTGATAGAAAGCATCTTAAGGGTATCTATTCCTGCATAGTGATTACTTTCAATGCCGTTCTTAATTGGATCTTGATAACGGGTTTTATTAACATCGAAATTATAT
>NZ_CAWPDB010000064.1:0-3776 GCF_963886625.1 Vibrio sp. V23_P3S9T160 | reverse complement strand
ATTTTGCACTTGCTGAAAGTATTGCTTGTAGGGTTTGTTTCATTCAAAAGCTTGGTTTGTTGCTGAAAGGTGGACTTTGTTTTGGCGGCTTATTTATCACAGTTCTTGCTTGGGTTGGTTCTTGAATCATTCAACCATTGCAATTGTGGTTTTTGGTCGTGTAAATTCGGTTTATCTCATTGAATTTGCATAACAAACGCTTCAAGAGGGACTTCCAACGCGTGGCATTTTTATTATGCGTTGGTTTTTGTGGTTACGGTGTTATGCGGAAACTTGGTAGTAGCGTTGTCAGCCCCTTAAGCGGGCGTTATGTGTTTTGTGAGGCTCAATTGAAAAATCTTTTCTTCGTAACAAATTCTGTAGCAGGGCGCTGTGGACCAGACAAAGTCATGTGGGATCTGGAAGAGTTGTGGCTATATGGAGTTCGTGCAATTATTTCGGTCAATGACGGAGAGAGTGTTCATTTTTCACGCCTAAAGGCTATTGGTTTTGCGTATGAACACATGCCTCTTTCAAGTAATGCGCCAGTTAAAAGTGGCGATTTTGAGGTTTGTCTTGATGCATTGCCTCGTATTATTAAGTTCATTGAACACAATGAGACTCAAGGAAAAGTTGTAGTACATTGCAAATCAGGCAAAGATCGGACAGGACTAGCATTGGCAGCATACCTTTTAAAATCCAAAGGTTTCGGTGTAAAAGAATCAATAACGGCTGTAAAGGATGTTCGTGATATTGCTTTCAGCGCGCCAGACTGGGATTGGTTTACCGAAAAAGTTTTGGTTGGTCTGTCTAACACATAACAAACGCTTCAAGAGGGACAGCCAACGCGCGGCATTTTTACTATGCGTTGGTTTATGTGATTACGGCGTTATGCGGAAAGTTGGTAGTAGCGTTGTCTGCCCCTTAAGCGGGCGTTAAGTTTCATTGGAGTTCAGGTGCAATGGATAAAGAAGTAAAGGCGTCATGGGAAAGGTTTCTCAATCCAGTGTCGCTCAAGAACAACATAATCACAGCTTCTGTGCACTCGATGGCATTCGAAATGGTAAAAAGTAGTATCGAAGATAAAATTAGAGAGTTCTTTACAAATGGCTTTGATGAAAACGGCCCACTTGTTAGCGATGATTATAAGCTCAAAGTTTTAAAGCTAAACCGCAGTCGAACCTATGCTTCGCTTTTATGGTTAAAGCAACACGATGCGATTGATGACGCTGATATTGAAGTATATGAGCGTATTAAGCGTCATCGTAATGAGTTAACGCATGAGCTATTTAAGTTCGCTTCCCAAGGTTGCGATTTTGATGTAGCAAAAAGCTTTGATGATATGGTGGGCTTATTACGGAAGATCGAGATTTGGTGGTTTGTAAACCTAGAAATGGCCATCGACCCTGAGAGTTATCCTGCTGACTTAAACTTAGACGAAGTCGTTCCGGGACGTTTGTGGAGCTTGCAAATGCTCATCAGCACCGCTTTAGGTTCTGAAGACGATGCCATGAAATTCTATAATGAGTTTGTGCAGCGAACTGAAACTTAACAAA
This sequence comes from Vibrio sp. V23_P3S9T160, assembly GCF_963886625.1. Taxonomy (NCBI): domain Bacteria; kingdom Pseudomonadati; phylum Pseudomonadota; class Gammaproteobacteria; order Vibrionales; family Vibrionaceae; genus Vibrio; species Vibrio sp. V23_P3S9T160. Next base: position 2,241 of record NZ_CAWPDB010000064.1, on the reverse strand, counting down.
GCGTTCAAGACGGATTCACAACGCTTGGCAGTTTTGGTTTGAATCAGCTTTAGTGTTTACGGCACAATGGTTTAGGTAGGTGGTCGCGTTGTTCACCACTTAACGCGGCGTTAGGCGTCATTTGAGTTCGAGGTAATATGTTACTAATTGAGAGATATAATAAAATTCGTGATGCTGAAGTCGAAAAGTTACGAGTAAAACCCGATCAAGTTCAGTTCACAATCGATAAGCTTGGTGAATTCATTTTATCTTTAAAAGAACATGAGCATCCTCATTTGATCATCGACAATGATCAAGTTGTTGGTTTTTTCGTCTTAGATTTATCTTATTCTGACGCATATAGTTTTAGTGATCCAAAAGCGCTAGGCGTTCGAGCTTTGCTGATTGATCATAATCATCAAGGTTTAGGTATTGCGAGTAGAGCGATGAATTTGTTACCAAGCTATGTTGCTTCAACCTATCCAGAGTTTGAACGGTTACAATTGACAGTAAATTGCCGTAATAAAGCCGCGTACAATTGTTATCTTAAATGTGGTTTTGAAGACACAGGGAATTTGTATTTAGGTGGTCCAGTTGGTCCTCAACATATAATGCAGAGAACCGCCGCCTAACAAAGCATTTAAGAGGGACAGCCAACGCGTGGCATTTTTATTATGCGTTGGTTTTTGTGATTACGATGTTATGCGGAAAGTTGGTAGTAGCGTTGGCTGCCCCTTAATGCGGCGTTAGTTTCATGGAGGAAAAATGACATTTCAACATTTATTAGAACAAGCACTATATAGCAGCGCGATTATCCATCAGCCGCATGCCCTAAAAGCATATTTATCAACAAAGTTTCTCTGTGAATATTTGGACTGTTCAGAAAAACTATTGGTGCAAGTCAGTCGATTAATTGAACAGGACGTATTAAAGATTTCATGTAATTACACCGATACAGTTCAACAAGTAAATTTTTCCAGCGTCCGTCGACACAGAATTCTAGAGCGCGGAATATACCCAGCATCTTATCAGGCAATGTCTCAATGGCATGACGAAAAAGGATTTAAGGATATATTTCAGCATTATGTTTCACGGGCATCGAGACACAGTGAATATCTATCGCATAATGTAACCATTTTGCTCGCTTTGAATGAAGTTTATAAGTTGTTATCACCAGACTCGATCCCAATATTTTTAAATCGACTCACCGAGTTTGTAACATCTACTTTTATAGGTGAAGAACACCAAAGTGAGCCGATGTTATCAACCCCGAATCGTGAAGGCGATATTCTAAACGCCTGTCTTGAACAGCCTGGATTTTTTGGTCATAACCTCATCACATTGGCTTGGGTAATTCGTTGTAAAGATAGGCTTTCAAATATCCAGTATGAATCAATGTTGTGTAATCTCAATATACAGGCTGTCAGCCCACTAGAAGACTCAGACGATGAATTAGATTCAAACATATGGAATTTGTGCTGGATGAGTGATCGCTATGAAGATTTTCGGGCTCAAATCGTGTCATTAGTTTTTGAGAACAGTGTTAATTTACATCAAATTACGTTAGCAGATGCATTGTGTTTTCTACAGAATCAATATCCTGAGCAGACAGCTAGATTAGCGAGAGTGGCAGATTACCAGACTAGGATGTGCGCGAAATGAAACTAACAAACGCTTCAAGAGGGACAGCCAACGCGTGGTATTTTTACTATGCGTTGGTTTTTGTGATTACGGTGTTATGCGGTAAGTTGGCAGTAGCGTTGTCTGCCCCTTAAGCGGGCGTTATGTTTTTAATCAGGTTCAGGGAATCATGGAAGAAAAGAGTCAGTTATTTTTACAGCAGTACTTTCGAACTTTACCTAGTGAAGTGTCTGAAAAATATACATCATTTAGTTCGGATTATTTTTGCGCAGATGAGTATAACGCAAATCTATGTGCTGATTTAATCCTACGTGGCGAGAAACGAGCATCATGCAGCATGGAATACTGGTATAGCCATGAGGGTGAAGTTTTACCAAGAGTTGGTCATCTTCAAGTTGTCACAAACTGGGATGGTGAACCAATTTGTATAATTGAGATAACATCGGTCTCAAATTGTCGATTCAATGAAGTGTCAGAAGAGTTTGCGGCAAGTGAGGGTGAAGGCGACAAATCATTAGAATGGTGGCGTAAAGCTCATTGGAAATTTTTCTCACGTGAATGTGAAGATTTAGGTATAGAGCCTAGTGAGGATATGCTATTGGTTTTAGAGCACTTTAAGGT